>NZ_DATMYY010000282.1:0-6870 GCF_035560735.1 Methanospirillum sp. | reverse complement strand
GAGACAGTAGATGATAATATGAGGTTTTGGACAGATTCAAACCAGATAAAAAAATATCTTGATGGACAGATCATCTCTCCTGAAAGAATGAGGGTAATAGATGCAAATGCAATGGCCCTTGGAGTCAGTGATCTTCAACTTATGGAGAATGCCGGGCACGCCCTTGTCGAGGTCGTCCGCAGATATCATCCTGCCTCTATTCTAATCCTATGTGGTTCAGGAAATAACGGAGGAGATGGCATGGTTGCTGCACGGCTTCTTGCACATGAGACAGAGGTCACAGTCATTTATCACAATAGTTCAACCATGTCTCCTGCATGCAAAACACAATTATCTATTCTCCAAAAATGTGCAGTAAAACTTCTCCCAGTACGATGCAGGGACGATGTTTATTCCTTAAAACACCTCTTTTCACGATCTAACCTGATACTAGATGCCCTGCTTGGAACCGGTATGGCAGGAGATGTAAGAGAACCTCATAAGAGTTGTGTAATCCTCGCCAATGAAACAAAATTACCGATAATATCAGCAGATATACCCACCCCTGGTATTATTCCCACAATAATATGTTCATTCCATCGGGCAAAGTCAGAAGGGGCAGAAACTGCTGATATTGGTATCCCCGTTCTTGCGGAGATTAGCACAGGTCCTGGGGATTTGCTCATGATCCCGGACAGGAATCCTTCAGCGCATAAAGGAATCGGAGGAACCCTCCTTGTCATAGGAGGAGGACCTTATCAGGGAGCACCTTATCTTGCAGGTATGGCTGCACTCAGGGCAGGAGCAGACATCGTCCGTGTAGCATCACCCTCTCCTCTCCAGTTCCCTGACCTTATTCACATACCAACCAAGAATAAACAGGTATCAGAAGATGACATTGATAATCTTGCCAACCTGTGTGAGAATGCTGATGTTGTCATCTGCGGCATGGGACTCGGACCTGATTCACATGAAGTTGTCACTAAAATCGCCCCTTTCTGTAAAAAAGCAGTATTTGATGCTGATGCCCTGCGTCTTCCCCTCCCTGTCGCAAAAGAAACAATATATACCCCTCATGCAGGTGAATTTACACGCATTACCGGGATTAATCCAGGGGCAGAAATTCATGCCCGGGCTGATGTAGTTAAAAGGGCATCAGATAACGGAACGATACTCCTGAAAGGAGTGACGGACATTATATCAGATGGAAAGCGGATCAGATTTAACCAGACCGGAACGCCTGCGATGACAACAGGTGGGACCGGAGACGTTCTTGCAGGCGTATGCGGAGCATTATTTGCTGTGCTTCCATCATTTGATGCCGCATGTGTCGGAGCCTATGCAACCGGATCTGCCGGAGAACTCGTTACAAAGCAGACCGGATACGGACTCACTGCCCAGGATCTCATTTCTGCCATTCCTCAAATCCTCTACAGACATATTATAGAGAGGGACCCATGACGGAATTTACACATATAACAGATGATCGCGTCCGTATGGTTGATGTTTCGTCAAAGAACGAAGTCAGCCGCGAAGCCTTAGCTTCGGGAACAATTATACTGCGTCCAGAGACACTAAAGGCCATTGCAACTGGATCTACCATTAAGGGGAATGTTCTCGCAACTGCACGGGTAGCAGCAACCCTCGCAATAAAGGACACCTTCAGAATTATTCCAATGTGCCACAATATTCCGGTCCATGGAATTGACATTGATTTTGAACAGGATGAAACATCCATCACAGCGCGCGTGAAGGTCATCTCAAGCGGAAAGACAGGAGTTGAAATGGAAGCCCTGGTAGGGGTCAGCACGGCACTCTTAACCATATGGGATATGGTAAAATCTGCAGAAAAAGACGATAACGGACAGTACCCTGTCACTCTCATAAAAGAAATCCGGGTAGATGAGAAACAGAAGGGGCAGCACCCATAAAGGAACGGCAATAAATAGCAGTGCTTCCCATAAAGTAAGGAAGACGGGACAAGTCCCGTTTAGGAATGTAGCCTGATTACAGGCTGAACCTTGGAGATATTATGGCAAAATCGATGTATGCATACGTCAGGGATGCATGGAAAGTTCCGGCAAAGTCCGGAGTTCGTGCCCTCCTCTGGGAGCGTATGCAAGTATGGCGCAGGGAGGGCAGCGTAGTGCGTGTCACCCGGCCAACTAGAATTGACCGGGCACGTTCACTCGGCTACAAAGCAAAACAGGGAATTGTTGTTGTACGAGTGAAAGTCCGCCGTGGTGGTCGAAGAGCGTCCCGGTATGTCAGAGCCCGCAGAACTGCACGGATGGGTATCAATAAGCGCACCATGGGGAAGAGTATTCAGCGGATCGCAGAAGAGCGGGCCAGCAGAAAATACCCGAACATGGAAGCCCTGAACTCATACTGGGTTGGTGAGGACGGAAAACAGAAGTGGTACGAGGTTATTTTAGTTGATCCACACCACCCGTCAGTCATCAATGATTCCAATCTCAACTGGATCAGCCAGACCGGACACCGCGGTCGTGCAGAGCGTGGAAAAACCAGTGCTGGTATGAAAGGCCGTGGAATGGGCAAGCGTGGAATTGGTACTGAAAAGTGCCGCCCCAGCGTCAGGTCCAATGCCAACCGGGCCAAATAACCTTTTTTTAATGCAGTATATTGACGGCTGTATATTCTTATTTCAATCAGGTTCCTGTTCGGTCAATCGTACGATCAGCGAATTGAAAGAACTTGGATATAGCGGGATGGTTGCCTGCGGTATAAACCAGAATCAAATACCTGCGGGCAGTTTTCAAATAGTTCCAGCCCGGTATATCAGAGGGACTAATCTTAAAAAAATCCAGAGAGATGTCCAGGACCCTACAGGAAAAGATCAATACTGCATGGCCCAGGCAGGAGAAAACGGGTTAAACCGTTCTCTCTTAACCCTTTCCGGAGTTCACGCTCTTTGTGATCTCCATATTGCCCCTAAAAATGCATTCGACCGATTCTGTGCACAACTTGCCGCCGAACGAAATATTGCCATAGATATCAGGGTCAGACCACTCTGGGAACTGAGAGGAGTATCAAGGGAGCGGGTGATTCGGGTCTATGAAGAACTTCTTCTTTTGCAGAACAGGTATGAATTTCCACTCACAATCTCAACCGGCGCCCTAACACCGTATGACATGAGAAGTGTCAGGGCTGTAAAGATGCTTCTTGCAGAGATAGGGATGGACATGGATCTTATCTGCAGGTCATTTTCATCTGTTCCCAGCCTTCTGGTAAAAAATAGATCTGTTCAGGAGATTTCTGAATGAGGCTCAGACCCTCAATGCGGGAAAATTACCGGTACATTCTCACAAGAGTTGTATCGAAAGAGCAGATTGATGCCAAAGATATCTACCTGGCAATATCAGATTCATTTAACTCACTTTTTGGAGAGATTCAGGCATCATATGCCTGGGTTGCGGTAATGGAGTACTCACAGCCATATACTATTATCAGATTCAGAAGAGGGTATGAGCAGAAAGTTGAGACTGCAATGGCTACGGTTACTAATATAAAAGGTGCAATAGCAGTTTTACACCCACTGAAAACATCAGGTACTATCAAGACAATCAGAGAAGAGATCTGCAAGAGTGATAATTCATACAGGTCATGCAGAGTTAAATTTCATGAGGAATGGTTTTCTGTAAGAATTTTACCACGGGGATGGATCGATCTGAAAGAGAAGGGAATTAATCCTAATATACCCCTCTATATAACAGAAGAGGATATCGAGGACCTGCACTATGATGAATAATAACCAAGCTGCATATGATCGGGCGATAACCGTCTTCAGTCCTGACGGACGACTCTATCAGGTTGAGTACGCCCGTGAAGCGGTCAAAAGAGGAACTACTGCTGTCGGAATTAAATGCCAGGATGGAGTGGTTCTGATCGTTGACAAACGAATCAACTCCCGCCTTCTTGAAGCAAATTCGATTGAGAAGATCTTCAAGATTGATGAGCACATCGGAGTTGCTTCTTCAGGACTTGTTGGTGATGCACGAGCTCTGGTAGACAGAGCACGAGTCGAGGCACAGATAAACCGTATCTCATATGACGAACCCATTGATGTCGAGACGCTTTCAAAGAAACTCGGGGATCATATGCAGACATATACCCAGTTTGGTGGAGCCAGACCATATGGGACAGCTCTATTAATTACAGGTATATCTGACGGTGAGTTCAGACTTTTCGAAACTGATCCAAGTGGTACACTTCTGGAATACAAAGCAACAGGGATAGGTACCGGAAGGCCGGCTGTAATGAAACTCTTTGAAGAGGAGTATACCTACGAGTGTTCACTGGATGATGCAATAAAACTCGGGCTAAAAGCACTCCATGAAGCTACTGAAGGGAAGTTTGATGTCTCTACTGTAGAAATCGGAGTGATTTCACGAAGTGAAGGCATCTTCAGAAAGATGACCCGGGAAGAAGTCGCAACATACATTGATCAGCCCGCGTAAGCAGGGCGGCAAGAGGGGATGAGAGGATGATACCACTAGATCATGCAGTGGTTGCCAGAATTGAGAGCCATGGAGAACGGTTTGAAATTCTGGTAGATCCAGATATCGCAGCAAAAATCCGTCAGGGTAATTCAATTGAGATAGAGGATGCAGTTGCTGCCCTCTACATATTCGAAAACGCATCGCAGGCAGAGAAAGCATCAGATGAATCTCTGAAGAAAGCATTCGGAACAATATCTTTCCAGGAGATTGCAACAAAGATCATAACGAAGGGAGAGATTCACCTCACTGCTGAGCAGCGCAGGGCTATGATAGTAGAAAAACGCCGGCAAGTGATATTCTTCATTGCACGAAATGCAATCAACCCGCAAACGGGTCATCCACATCCCCCTCAAAGAATCGAGATGGCAATGGAAGAAGCCAAAGTAAACATCGATCCCTTCCGCAGTCTGGAAGAACTTGTCAAGGATACGATGAAACTGCTTCGACCCCTCATCCCAATAAAATTTGAGGAGGTCAAGGTCGCTGTACATATTCCCGCAGATTATGCACCCCGTGCCTATGGCGAAATCCAGTCTTCAGCTTCAATAGAGCAACAAGAGTGGCAGAAAGATGGTTCTTGGATCTGTGTTGTAACTATCCCGGCAGGAATACAAAACGAATTCTACGATCTGATCAACAAGATTAGTCGTGGAGAAGCCGAGACCAAACTTATCAAGTAACTATAAGTGGATTCAGAACATATAACAAAGGACATTCGATAGAGGTATCTTGTATGGGTAGTGTCAAGACAAAGGCCAAAGGAAGGGTTTCCGGATCAACAGGTCGCTTTGGCCCACGATATGGTAGATTTATCCGCAAACGTGTTCGTGAAATTGAAGTAATATCAAAAGCTGCTCACACATGTCCACGGTGTGACAATATTACTGTCCGGAGAGTCGGAACAGGAATCTGGGAGTGCAAAAAGTGTCAGTTTAAATATGCTGGCGGCGCATACGTCCCGGTTACTCCAAACCTGAAGATTGCACTCCGCGCAATTGAGCGAACAGTAAAGGAGGGATAAACCTACCATGCCAGGCTCATATAAATGTGCCCGGTGCAAACAGAAGGTTGAGATCGATATAAATGTCCGCTGTCCATTTTGTGGGCACCGGATACTCTTCAAAGAACGAGGAGCAGCGATCAAAGAACTGAAAGCCCGATGACTCTGGTAACCACATCACGCCGTTCAACCACTGAAAGTAGAGGTGTGGCAAAGGATCTCGCATTTGCTTTAGGGGCACGGTATATCGCCCGCGGCAAACGAGGTATTCGGGAACTTTTAGATACAGAATCATCTTTTTTCATCATCTCTCATGACGAGAAAGGCCTCATGTTACGTTGGTACCACAACGGGTCCCCTGAACTTGAACGAAAGATCACTACATATGAATGTAGATCACGTGAGGGAGTATTAACCAGAGGGGTCATTACATCAGATAAAGGATTGTATGAAAGGCTAAACCCATTATTTCCGGTTTTCATTCAGGATAATGACATACCAGTCCTTATTATCGATGGCCCACAACGTCGTCAGAGTTTTTTGAAACTGGGAAAGACGGAATAGAATACCATGCATTCTGCATTATTCAGGATAGAGACAAATTCTGCATTAATCATTTGTAAAGCAGTTGCTCCTGAAGAAGAGGATGAAAAAAATGGATTCAGATCTCATGGACAGTGCCGGATGATATCCCATGAATGCTTGGAGATATCAATTTCTGCCACAGACCTTCCCGCACTCCGGGCATCGTTAAACTCATGGCTACGCCTCATACAGGTTGCATCCGAGATGATTGATAGCACTCAAATCAGAGCAGGTATAATGATAGAGGGAACCTCATTATGAATTCAATTCCACCCAAGGTGCAAAATCAGATAAATATGCTGCAACAACTGCAGCAACAGTTACAGACTGTAGTAAACCAAAAAAACCAGTACGAACTTGCTGCTCAAGAGGCAAGAAGAGCATCGGAAGAACTTGGTGATGCTCCTGAAGGGGCCGCGGTATACATGACAGTGGGAACTGTAGTTATTGAAAAACCGCGCGAGCAGGTACTGGAAAAACTGAATGAGAAAGTGGAAACATTTGAAGTCAGAATAAAGTCCATCGAGCGTCAGGAAAAAGCACTTCAAGAGAAATTTGAAAAACTACAGGCACAGGTAAGACAGGTCCTCGACGGGGGAAGCACCCCGGAAGCTGCCTGATATCCCTGTTAAACCTCTATCTCATTATTGCGTGGGAGTATCCGAGCCAGGTCAAAGGAGTAGGATTTAGGGTCCTATCGCGCAGGCGTTCGGGGGTTCGAATCCCTCCTCCCACATTTTTTTCAGAAATTATTAATGCATCATCAAAATAACGACGATATTACAA
>NZ_DATMYY010000281.1:0-3687 GCF_035560735.1 Methanospirillum sp. | reverse complement strand
CTTTTATATTGAATCCAAAACATTTTAGCCCATACTCAGATATATCAACAATGACCCTCTCCTTAATCAATAGGAGAGGAAATGGGATTTTTCTCACAAATGAACCTGTACACACTAAATCAGTTTTTTGACTCGGTAATATTGTCATATTCAAACTCCTAATGAACTAATTCAGGATTGTTCTAATCGGTATTGAGTGTATTGGTTAATACAAGAAATAGAATAGAAGGTCTTGTTTATCAAATTCCCGAACAAAAGTGGATGAACCAACATGAGGATTGTATCGGGCCGATTATTTTCAGGGAGAGATTTGAGTCAAAAAGGAAGTCTGGTTATGGGAGATCTTTCTTTGAAAGGATGTCGTTAACTATGAGTATCGAACATAATTCGAGAAAACCCTTATCCTTCTACCTTAAACGACGCAACTGCTCCTGATACCTGCTCGGTGATCTCTTTGACCGTATTGATCTTCATCATCACTTCTTCAAGTGCAACTGCGGTCTTTTCGGTCACCCCTGCACTGTCAACTGCTTTTTCAGCAGTTTTTCCGATGAGATGTGCTACTTCATCTGCATTCATGGTAATCTCCTGTACTGAAGCTGCCTGCTCTTCAGACATACTTGCAACCTGTTCCATATACGATGAGATCTCATCCACTGCTTCCGCAAGCCTGGAGAAGACACGTAATGTATCCTGAAGTGTTGCATTTCCTTCATTCACTGAGGTTTCAGCCTGACCAACGGCTTTTGCAGCAATTTCAGATTTCTTTTGAAGTGTTGAGATCAATTCGCTGATACTTTCAGCTGAACTTCGGGATTCAGTTGCAAGTGTTTTTACTTCACTTGCAACTACAGCAAACCCACGTCCGGCTTCTCCTGCACGGGCAGCTTCAATTGCGGCATTAAGTGCAAGTAGATTCGTCTGACTCGCAATGTCAGAGATCAACTTCACGATCTTACCTATCCTTCCCATCTCCTGCTGGATTTCAGCAATGACATCCTTGACTTCCAGGGCACTTGCTGTAATAACCTGCATTCCAGCCTCGGTATTCCTGGCTAGATCTGTTCCCTGTTTTGCAAGGTCATTGGAATTTCGGGTAAGAATAGAGATCTGTTCAGTCTTGGCAGAGACATCAGCAACCGTGACGGCAAAATCATCCATAGCCTGATGAAGACGCGATATCCCGTCACTTCCATCTTTTGCATTTTCAGACACCTGCTGAACATTCTTAACAAGCCTCGCTGCTGCTTCAGCGATATCATGAACATTTACACTGACTGAGTCTGAATTGACGGTGAGATTGTGCATCTCATTTCCGACCTTCAAGAGGGCATCGGTAACCTGAATGCCAATATTATCCAATGCATCCTTAAACTCGGCCCATTCCTCATCAAACGAGAGAGCGGGATTTACCCGGGCAGTAAAATTGCATGAAGCATATTCTCCTGCAACCCGCATTCCTTCGGTAATAGGTTCAACAATAGAGTCAAGAGTCGCATTAAATCCTTCAATAACCCGTTTGTATTCACCTTTATGGATGGTTGGGTCAGCTCTGACCTTCAGGTATCCCTCAACAGCAGATGATGCAAGATATGTTGTATCCTCAACAAGCATAGAGAGAGACATACGTGCAGTCTGCAAGGCCTTATTGATCTTTACAAAATACTCTCTGGCATCCTTTGTGTATTCGTCACCATCAAGAGTCTCAACCCTCAGATCAACTCTCCCTGTTGCGAGTCGTCTGATATCCTCTGCAACAAACTGAACTGATTGTTCTAGATAATCAGAGACTTTTTTCATTGCAGTAATATCGGTTAAAACTTCCATCATACCGACATTGGCACCTTCCGCATTGTGAACATAGGCACACTGAGCCTGGTAGTGTTTCCCCTGGTGCACAATCTGAAGAGTGCATGCACCATCCTTAAATTGGGAGAACGGGGATCCACCGTGATTCTCATCAGGAGATACCCAGGTCTTCCAGGGCCAGCCAATGGTTTTCGAACGCTCAAATCCAGTGATCTCTTCAGTCTTGCGATTCAAAAAAGTCCAATACATATCAAGATCAGTGACTGATACTGCAAGAGGAAGAGCATCGAGAATTGATTCATACCAGGCTGCCCTGTCAGCCATCTCCTCTCCAAGCCTGACCTGACTTGTCATATCAATATAGATGAGAATCAGTTTGCGAATCTTCTTGTTTACATCGGTTACAGGCAGGTAGGTATAGTCAAGGATTCGTTCATCTTCATTGAACTTGATAGTCAGGCGACCCTGCACCGGGACACTCGAAGTCAGAACATCATCAAACTGTTTTCCGTCCCTGGTTACAATGGAAAAATCCCGGAGATTCATCGTTTGTAATTCAGGTTCAGAAATACCAGACATCCGGGTAAAGGCGGGATTTGTTTTGATGATTTTTCCATCAGGATGTATAGTAAGTATAGAAACAGGACTCTCGTTAATCAGTGTTTCTGACTCATTAAGTTGATCAACAAGGGTTGTATGGTCAGCAAATAATTCAAATATCCGCGTTACTTCGCCACTTCGATTTAGAATGGGTATGTAGGTATAATCCAGATATTTGATTCCGGCTGGTAGATCCAGAACAACCTTGCCTGAAACCGGTTTTTTTGTTCGTATTGCATCAGAGATTGATTCACCACTGCGTTCCAGTGTTCCTGTCGATTGAAGAGAGAGTGAGAGGGCCTCCTGGCGAGAGTAACCTGTAACCTGCTCAAAAGCAGGATTTACATCAGTGATCCTGAGATCTGGATCAAAGGTCACAATGCCATATGGGCCCTCCCGTATCAGCGTTCTGACCTCTTCGTACTGATCAACCTGCTCTGTGAGATCCATGTATGAGAAGATGATCTGCGATATTGAGTTGGATTCATCCAGGACAGGAACACCTGTCCGTTTAATCACCCGCAGCCCGGATGGAAACCTGATCACTTCAGATGCAGAACTCTCTATTCTCTGATCACTGATGACTGATACCGGATCACCGGTCCGATCTATTACTTCAAAGTCGGTTATTTTCTTCCTGGTAAGTTCATCCCAGGAATACCCGGTCAGAGAAAGGGCGGCATCATTTCCAACCTTTATTCCAAATTCAGGGTCCGTGATGATGATTGGAACTGGAGAAACTTTGATGAGATTTTTTATCGCATCTGATCGTTTTTTCACCTTATCTACAAGAGAGCGTTCATGACTCAGATCAATAACAGTCGCCATCAGACTTGGGTTGCCATTGTAATCAATCGGGTTTAAAGTAACCCGGGCAGGAAACTCCTCTCCATTGATTCGTTGATGGACCCAGTCAAAGGTCACGATTTCACCTCCTAATGCCTTTTTTATGTGACCCATCGCTGAATCATCAGACCGCAATCCATCAGGTTGTGTCAGAGGAGAGAGTATTGAAGGGGGATGACCGATGATATCCTCTTTGGATACTGCACAGAACATCTGAACTGTCATCACATTGCAATCGATGAACAGACCATCAGGTCCGAGGATCTGGATCGCAACAGGTGTTGACTCAATTATTGATCTAAATGTTCTGGCGTGGTCACCTGTATATTCTATTTTTTCTGACATTTCTCCCTCCGGTCTGTTACCAGGATTATCTGGCTGATCAACGTGGTGACTTGTTTGAGAGAAGTTGGTATATAGATAATGATGGAG
>NZ_DATMYY010000280.1:0-2906 GCF_035560735.1 Methanospirillum sp. | reverse complement strand
GCTGATATTTATTAGTCAGCGTCCAGTAGGAGGACATACATGAAATATGGACATATCGTTCTCGTAGCACTTGCAGCCATGATGCTGCTCTCAGGGTTCGTTTCAGCAGACTGGCTTCCTAACCAGACTCCTGAAAATCAGGTCTTTTCAATCGACACAGTCATTGATGCAACCGGTGCAGTAGACGATAAATCAACAATGAACTGGGTAATTGCATCCCCGGGATCCATCCCTGATGGTGCCGTTGAAGGTGGTCAGTCTATCTCAGTAACTGACTACAAGGATGCCATCCTGACCAATGGTGGAAAACTCGCAGAAAACAAGAACTTTGACTTCGACTCCCAGGATAAGCAGAGTGGCCTGTACAATATCGAGTCTCAGAAGGTCCTGACCTATGCCGGCACCGAAGGTTCACACCTAGTTGGTGAAGAGGAGTATACGCTCGATGCAGCCGGTAACTACTCAGGCACTGAAGGGGATATCCGCTGCGTATTTTCAGAGGGAGATGCAGCAGTACTTCCATCATTCTGTAATATCGTTTCAGCTAAGAGTGCTCTGGTCAATGTCAACAGTGCTCAGGTCTCGACCCAAGGCCAGATCCGTGCAGTCACTGATGATGTAGCCAACCCAGCAGAACTTAACTACCAGATCGCAGTCACCCCTGATGCCAATTCAGGAAGCGGATTTGCAGAAGGTACAGTCAAGACAGTCTTTGCAGGAAGCATCATGGAAGCCCGTGACGGCGACGATGATAATTACGCACGCGATGGTACAACTGAGGATGGAGAAGCAACCTGGAATCAGACATCTGCAACAAATTCCTGGAAAGATTCAACTGAAGTAACCGGTGGAATCAAGACCATGCAGAAGGCATTTGCATACCAGTCCGGTGTATTCCTTTAATCATCCAAACCAGGATCCTGAATCCTGCTATTTTTTATTTCTAACACGTAAAGGTTTCATTCTTACAGGCAGAAGATAATCCGGTTCCCTGGAAATTTGAGGGATATCATGCACAGAATGGAGCAGAAGAAGTAATTACTTTCGAAAAGCCCGGGTACATTCTGGCATCTGCGGAGAACCATCTCGTCGATACGATACAGATGGGGTCGTTTTGATCTGGTTGTGCTTGACGAGATTCTGATGTGTGTGGCATATCAGATAATCACAACAGAAGAACTTCTGGCTCTGCTTGAGGCAAGAAACCCCCATGTATAAGTGGTTCTGACCGGAAGAAAGGCTCCAGCCGAACTGTTAAAGGCAGCCGATCTCGTCACCGAGATGAGAAAGATCAAGCATTACTATGATAAAGATGTCAGAGCCAGGGAAGGTATTGAGTTCTGATACCTGTGTTCTGACTGTTTGAGCCTATCATTGAATCATATTGCATTCATCGACTATTGTGTACGATTCTGATTGTTTCTTTTCCTTGAGCATCTCTATGTTTCAGCGGTTCTTTCAGGAACACCCAGGTTAGGGCTCTTTTACTGACACTATTGTCCCTGAGAATCAATGGCATCAAGATATCGGCTCATGTTAAAGAACGTATATAGAGGGATATTAAGCAATCCATTATCATACCGTAGATTGGAGAGCGAAGCTCGTATGGCATGTGCTGGGTGATAGGTATCACGATAAATTTTAAGGCTCTTTGCCCGAAGATTTTCTCCTCCTTTAACTTCAAGAGGGAGAATATAAGTTCCTTTCGAAAATACGAAATCAACCTCAGCAGTCGCTTCTGATGTCCAGTAATATACCGATGCGATGTTCATGGCTGCGAGTTCCTGAAGGACATATTGTTCAGTCAAAGCACCTTTGAACTCCTCAAATATATGGGTGGTTTCAGTAATGACTTTTGGAGAAAGACCACTCATTACTCTTAATAATCCAATATCCAGATGATATACTTTGAATGCATGAAGATCTTCATATGCTTTCAAAGGATGGGCTCCTTTAGATATTCTTCCCACTTTTCTGATAAGACCACAGTCCAGAAGCCATAACAGTGCATCCTCATATTCCCTGGCACGTGCACCGGTTTTAATCAGACCATAGATAAATTTCCGGTTTTCTCTGGCAAGTTGTGAAGGGATGCTGTTCCAGATATAACGCAACTTTGGGACGAGTGAAGGGGAGGCGTGTTTGGAGAAATCCTGCTCATATGTGTCCAGAATTGTATTAATTTTTTCATCGACCTGGTTAAAATCCCGCTCCTGAAGCCATGTGGAAATGACTGCGGGCATTCCCCCGATGACAAAATATAATCTCAAATAATCAAGCAATTTATTAGAGAACGCAAGAGGAAAGGGATTGAGAGCAGCATGTTCGATATAGTGTATGAGTTCACTCTCAAGATTTGCTTCAAGGAATTCCTGAAAAGAGAGGGGGTACAAAGAGAGCATATCTACTTTTCCGACAGGAAATGAAGTACCCTTGTGCAATGCGACTCCAAGCATCGATCCTGCGCAGCATATTGGGTATTGAGGTGCCTGTTCTGCAAAATATTTGAGTGCAGTTAATGCCCGGGGTACTTCCTGAATTTCATCGAATATGAGGAGAGTCTTTTCAGGAATGATCTTCCTTCCAAGAAATGCACCGAGTAAGTCGATTATTTTTTCAGGCTCTATTACTCCCTCAAATATTTCCTCCATACCTGGAATCTGTTCAAAGTTGATATAGAGGGTATCACTGAAATCTGTTCGTCCAAATTCAGTTAGGAGCCATGTTTTTCCTACCTGTCTAGCTCCTTTTAATATCAACGGCTGGCGGTTTTTTTTAGTTTTCCATTCCTTTAATTGATGTAGAAGAGTACGATTCATTTTCCCCCATTCACATTATTCTAACATTGTTGTGCAAGGTTTATCACATTTTCCCAATGAACTTTTTACAAATGATCACAATAATAA
>NZ_DATMYY010000279.1:0-6858 GCF_035560735.1 Methanospirillum sp. | reverse complement strand
CATATGGGGACATCGACCCATTTTATCAGAAAAAATTCAGAGGGAGATCTTTTTGAAGAGGTATGTTCCGATAACCGTCATGACACAGGCAAATCCGCCGATGACAAGGAGACTCATTACCGGACTTATCTGACTTGTTCCGGTGAGACCGTACCTAATCCCTTCAACTCCATAGGTGAGCGGATCAAACATGGTAATCGGGCCGAGCCAGGATGGGAGTGAACTTATCGGAAACATTGCTCCTGATAGTCCGAATATCGGAAATATTACAAAGTTCATGATGAGTTGGAACCCGGTCATATCCTCCATTCTTGATGCTATTGCAATGCCAAACGCAGTAAAGGATATGCCTATAAGCACCATGAAACCAAGGGCTATGAGAAAACCAGAAATACTCTGAACTTTCAGTCCCAGAAAGAGCGAGATTACCATGATCATAAGACCCTGAAGGACCGAAGTTGTTGCACCACCAAAGGTCTGACCTAGCATGATCTCAAGTCTCGTTACCGGAGCAACCAGTGTCTCTTTCAAAAATCCGAACTGTTTGTCCCAGATAATCTGAATCCCTGAAAACACTGAGGTGAAGAGTACACTCATTGCAACCATTCCAGGGATCAGGAACTGTATGTAATTTTCACCTAATCCAGGGATATTCACTACAGAATTCAGACCAAATCCCAGGAACAGCAGGAAGAACAGAGGCATACTGATACTCCCAATTATCCGGCTCCTAGATCGCATATACCGAATCATGCTCCGGAGCCAGATTGTATAGATGATATCCATTTAATGCCTCCCCATCCGGTGATGCATTCGCATCGTCTCTTTCTTGTCGGTTTCTTCATCCCTGATTTTCTTCCCGGTGTACGAGAGAAAAACATCTTCGAGAGTTGGTTTATGAATGGATACAGAAGTAACCGGGATCTGGTGCTGGTTTAGAACAGTAATGACTTCACTGATATGCTGCTCTGCATTCTGCAGGCTAATCCTGACCTCGTCGTTATATATCTCAAGTTTGTTTATCCAGGGTTCAATAAGAATTTTAGAGGCCTTTTCGAACTCAGGTGTTGATATCGTTATTATATCTCCACCGATCCCATTTTTCAGATTCTCTGGTGTATCGAGTGCTATGATCGTCCCATGGTCAATGATTGCTATCCGGTCACAGAGCCGGTCAGCCTCTTCCATGTAATGAGTTGTAAGAATGATGGAGATATTCTTTTCTTTGCTTAACGTCGCGATATACTGCCAAAGATGGTTCCGGGTCTGGGGATCAAGACCTAGTGTTGGTTCATCAAGAAACAGGACAGACGGATGATGAAGCAGACCGCGGGCAATCTCAAGTCTGCGCCTCATACCACCGGAAAATGTCTTTACGATATCATTTTTTCGTTCATGCAACTCAACCAGCCGAAGCAGTTCATCTATCCGCTGTTTTCTGATTTCAGGTGGAATCCGGTAGAGTCGTCCATGAAAGTCCATGTTCTCTCCGGCGGTGAGTTCTTCATCAAGACTCTGATCCTGAAACACAATGCCTATCGCTTTTCTAACACCATCTTCGTCTTTTTCAACATTTTTTCCCTGAACTGTCGCCAATCCTGATGTTGGTTTCTGCATGGTTGCAAGCATAGAGAGGGTTGTAGTTTTTCCAGCACCGTTCGGACCAAGAAGGCCGAATATTTCTCCCTGCTCTATCTCAAAGGAGATGTGGTTTACCGCAACAAGATCATTGAATTTTTTTGTGAGGTCTTTTACCAAAATCGCGGTTGTCATTGTTTATTTCCTATGTCTTGGGATGTTTGTTGCTTCTGAATCGATTATCAGGCATTCGTATGGCTGCTATGTGTGCCCTCATTCCATGACCCTAAAGAGAGCAGAATGCTCAGAGATTCAGACCGCCCTCTGCTTAAATATCATGTTTCTTTTCCCGGAGAATTTACTGACTCCTGTATCCTGTTAATTTTTTGCCAGATTGTTTCTACCAGCTTTGAGTGGGGTCCCAGTTTTTCATTTGAAAGATCCTCAAGGTATGATAGGTTGCTATCAATCTCACTCAGGATTCCTTCGACAGAATCTGAGTGGCACATTGTTCCTGTTTTAAACATACTAATCTCCTCTAATCCTGCATCAGTTAGTTCATATTTGCGATCTTCTCTCTTTGTAATTAGATTTTCTTCAACAGCTTTGCTGAGTAACGGATAGATGGATCCGGGAGAGGGTTTCCAGTGCCCGTGACTCATTATATCAATAGCATCCATGAGCTCAGCTCCATTCTTCGGACCTTCACTCAGGATATGTAGCACTAAAATTTTGAGCCCACCATATCCGCGTAAATGTCCAATTCCATGAAACCTTCTCATGAATGATCTCATTAATTCACGATTATCTCTCATGTGTATCACATAACAATCCGATATCGATTATTCGATATCGACAATACGATATTTGATGCTGCAGTATAAAAAGTTGCTTCTTCATTGATGAGACTGATTGTTCCAGACATGATCAATCACCTACAGACATATAAACCAGACAAAATTTGCGAAAGTGAATGCAGCAATTTAGTAATTCAGAATAAGAAACCAAGCATTCATTGAAGACATTTTCAGACCCTCGTTCACTTTCGCCCTGCATCCTAAACCTTTAGATACTGGAGCTCATGATCAGGGTATGCAATGCCTCCAGTCATACATCCGGCCATATCAGGATCCTCGGGGTCCTTCTCGGTAATTGCAGCCCCAGTCGGGATCTTATTGGAGGCGCTCAGTACCCTGCTGAGATCAAACCAGAATCAAACCCTGTACCTGTGTGGTAATTATCCACAAATTCTCACGAAATTATTTGTCAATCATGACCATGTAAAAATCAGGCGGGCACTTACCGCGTACCAGATCCTGACAATCCTGGAAGATGCTGATGAACCCCTCATCCTTTTTGAGCATGACAGAAGTTGGTACCAGGATACTCCTGAACTCATACCAATCATCGGCGAAATTTGCAGACGCAAATCTGCGAATTTACAGATGGTTCTTCTCTTCTCTGACAGAGTTGATCGATGGTTTTCAGAGATTGATCCCTATGCAAACCGGGTGGTGTATTACCTTGACACACTTGCAAAGCCAAGGAAAAATCATTCAACTCCGGTGAATATCCAGAACACGCTGGAAGGGCTCTGGTGATCTGAATGAGCAGTTCAGGCGCATTTATTCTTGATTCATGCCGGACCAGGAAAGGTATCAGCTTTTGGCAGATCACTGATGGCAGACTTGAGATAGCACATCACAACTACTCTCCCTCGTTCCTGATACATTTCAGAGAACCACATCTTCATCGCAATATCATAGAAGAACTCCATTCCACCTACGGGATTGCAGAATGCTCGTTTAGATCTATCTACGAAGAATACCAGGGCTATAAGGTTGAAGCAGGAAGAGAAGTTGCAGAGGAGATTGAGAAACAGACCAATTACAAGGTTTCTTTATTTAATGTAGATATAAGGCCGGAGCAGCAGTTTGCTGCAGAACATGCCATTGTTCCCGGCGGTGTCTGTGGAATGGACCGGTTTAATCCAGTACACGAGTTTCCCGGCACAACAATGGAGATCGCCTTCTCTGAAAATCCACACAGGTCAGAGCATACCGGAACTATTTCAGTGACAGATCTGGATCGACAGAGACCATACATCCTGGAAGGATCAGACAGGCAGAACATTGATGATCTCTGTGATATTGTTCAAACCTGTGATCCTGATCTGATATTCTTTCCCGATTATGATCGCTGGTCATCATACATTTGTGATCTGGCAGATAAGTGGGGCATTGTAAATACGTTAAGTCGAACTGGACGATTTAGAAGACTTTCATCAAGATCATATTTTTCATACGGACGGATGGAACACCGGCTCGGGGCAATGGTTCCAGAAGGACGGATCATTGTTGATACACGGCAGAGTTTTATGTATCGGGAAGGAGATGCCAGGGGAATCTTTCTCGCCTCCCGCCTTTCCGGGCTCTCGCCTAACCTGACCTGCCGGCTCACACCCGGAACTCTTGTCTCTAGTTACGAGGTATATGAGGCACTTGCCCGGGGGATCGCTGTTCCGTTCAGAAAAAACGATGCCGAGGCACACCGGAGAATCGAAGATATGAGGCTTGATTTCCGGGGGGGTCTGACACTGCAGCCACAACCCGGGATCTACGAAGATGTAACCCAGATTGACTTCACTTCGTTTTATCCTTCAATCATTGTGAAGTATAACCTCTCACCCGAGACACTGAAATACCCGGAGAAAACCGGATTTTTGGCCTCCGTGCTCAGACCAATACTTGATCTCAGGCAGATCACCAAGCAGAGGAAACGGGTCGATCCCACGTATGCCGGGATGGATGGAATTTTAAAATGGATGCTCGTGACATGTTTTGGATATACCGGGTACAAAAATGCCAGGTTCGGAAGGATCGAGGTTCACGAGCAGATCACGCTTAAAGCCACCGAACTGCTCCAGGAGTGTGTCTCAACAATTGGCGATCTCCGGGGCAGGGTTCTTCATGCAATTATTGATTGTCTCTTTATCCAGGAATGTGATCCGCTGAAAGCCCAGTATGAGATAGAGAAACTCACCGACATTAAAACCGAGATTGAGCAGTATGACTGGATCGTATTTCTTCCCCAGATTGACGGGACCGGTTCATATGGAAATTATTACGGGAGGCTTATGAACGGGAAGATAAAAGCCAGGGGAGTTGCTGCAAGGCGGAGGAACACGCCGGCATATATTCGGCAGATGCAGGAAGCGATGCTGACCCTGATGGCTCATGAGCGTGAAGTCAATGCAATTGCATCCCACTGGTCAGAGGTCAGGGGTCTTTATCGGCAGTATTCAAACGGGCTCAGGGATGCTGATCCGAAGGATCTGGTTATCAAGCGAAGAATTGGAAAAGAACGATATCAGAATAAGTGCATTCCCCAGGCTGTCATTGATGTGTACCGACAGTATGGCGTCGAACTGGTTCCCGGGATGGATGCCTCGTTTATTGTCAGGGATGAGAAAGGGCTGCTTGTTGATCCCTCATTTGATCCAAAGAGTATCGATGTTAGGTACTATCAGCGTCTGTTAGACCGGGCTTGGAAAGAGATTGAATTCGTGCACAAAGTCAGTGAGACGTATTAACATGAGTGATCAAAGCAATCCTCTCAAAAATATCCCATCCGGTGCATTCTCTATATTTCAGGCATCTCATACCTACTTTCATGCCTGCCTGGCTGATATTCCCAGCAGGTATCCGGTTGGCACAATCTCATACATCAATAACCATGATTATGTCCCGCTTCTCCGGTTCAGGGAAGAGGATCAGGACCGGCTGAACCACATTAAGATAGACAAACTTGCTGATCTCCTTGATTATATTTCACATGATACTTCATCGATCCTTTTTATCGAATACCACCTGGCCTGGTTCAGGCCTGATAACAAGGAGGAACTGGAGCAGTTCTGTGAGACCTGCAAAACCAGAGCAAAGGCAGGAGGCCCGGTTGCTGTGATCACTGCTATGATGGACAGAAATCTGTTGTCTCTTGATGGAAAAGCGGATTATTTTTTCCAGGTCAAACCATGGGAACTTAAAGGAAGAGCTCGGGCAATAAAAGACCAGACAGAACTTAATTCATTTTCGTTTCTTGCGAATAGAATTGTGGACAAGGGAAGACTGTACGGTCAGATGAAACTGGGGGTGTGATAAAGAATACTTCGGTGTATAAGTAATATCTGTTGAGTCTATTGGATATGAGTGTATCAGGTCAGGTTACGCCTATTATTTCCTGATTAAACTCGCATTTTATGAAACACATCACTCATACGATTACAACTCTCTTCGCTGCGTCTTTGAGCAGATACAACATATTATCATCAGGTTGGTAAGAGTAATTGCAACGTCAGGCAAATATGCCTAGTGATTTGATGTAACGAGGGTTCTTCGGATATTCAGTGCTTCCTCATACTCCTTCTCAGCGATCTCAAATTCATTCCGATCAGAATGCAAAGTTGCGAGGTTGTTAAGGGTAATCGCAACGTCGGGAAGATACATTTGAGGGTTTGAAGCAGCAAAGGTCCTTTGGATCTTTAGTGCTTCCTCATACTCCTTCTCGGAGAGATCTAACTCATTTCGATCAGAATGCAAAGTCGCGAGGTTGTTTAGAATAGTGGCTTCATAGGGCAGATACGTCTGTGGGTTGGAGGAAGCAAGGGTTCGATAATCATTCAGTGCTTCCTTATACTCTTTCTCTGAGAGATCAAACTCATTCCGAGCAGAATGCAAAGTCGCGAGGTTGTTTAGAATAGTGGCTACATAGGGCAGATACATCTGTGGGTTGGAGGAAGCAAGGGTTCGATAATCATTCAGTGCTTCCTCATACTCTTTCTCAGCGATCTCAAATTCATTCCGATTTTGATGCAAATTTGCCAGGTTGTTAAGGGTCATCGCAACGTCGGGAAGATACGTTTGAAGGTTGGAGGAAGCAAGGGTTATTTGGATCTTTAGTGCTTCCTCATACTCCTTCTCGGCGATATCAAACTCATTCCTATTTTTATGCAAAATCGCCAGGTTGTTCAGAGTAGTGGCAACATAGGGCAGATACGTTTCAGGGTTGGAGGAAGCAAGGGTTCTTCGGATCTTTAGTGCTTCCTCATACTCCTTCTCGGAGAGATCTAACTCATTCTTATTTTGATGCAAATTAGCCAGGTTGTTAAGGGTAATCGCAACGTCGGGAAGATAAGTTTGAGGGTTTGAAGAAGCAAGGGTTCTTCGGATCTTTAGTGCTTCCTCATACTCCTTCTCGGAGAGATCTAACTCATTCCTATTT
>NZ_DATMYY010000278.1:0-5269 GCF_035560735.1 Methanospirillum sp. | reverse complement strand
GTTTATAGGCACCACTAAATTTCTTCTCTTCATTGCATTGCCATAATTTCTTACGTAATGGAAAATTGGTTAATAAATTACATGCTGAATCCTTGAAGTCAAAAAAAAGAAGGTATTGTCCGAGTATCAGCATAGTCGATGTTCGATCAGAAACGCATGAGATCATGGTATCACATACACCCCCCCATCGGAGTACTATGTGACAATTACCACATGTGTTATGGTGGTATATAATTTTTATCTTCATTCGGAATGTCTTTTACGTGACCATTTGTATTGTTATCTGGATATAATCAGGTATTTCGCATGTGCCTAACTCTGGGTCACGATTTCCGGTATAGAAAAAAATGCAGATCAACGGTTTTCGAAGGATGAGTAAGAAAAATCTGCCGCGCCCAAATTGATGGGTTTAGCTGGAAAGAAAAAACGAGTCCGGAGAGATAAATCCATAATATTGGGTAATAAATCATCTCCACGTGTGTGGGGAACTCGCCATTATCGTCAGGCTCTGTCTCTTGCTGAACTGGTTATCGCCTGGGCTGAAACTTTCATCCTGGCAGAACACCAGCATCAATAGCCCGCATTCCCATGTTCACCCCTCTCCTGTTTTCCTTTTTGTTCACGATGATAACATGTCTCGCAAAGGGCTACCTGCTGGACGGGATCCACCCAGACTGCAGCACCAGTTCTGCAGACGGAGCACTTCCCGGTTGGACTTATCCGGTGTTCCATCGTGTCTGTCCTGATAACTCCCGGGATTGTCCTGACTGAAAGTGCTTCCCTGACCTGGGCAGCTTCATAGCAGACCTCACAGAGCATCCACTCAGATTTCCCCCGACCTTTCTCCCGGTACCTGGAATATGGACTTCCACAGACTGAGCACGGTTTCTTCTCAGGCCATCCGTCTATTCTTGAGAAGTCTGATGAACAGATCCCCTGTTCAGAAGTCCGGGCGGCACAAGCGGCATCATGCGGGAGAGTATCCTGATTTGCCACTCTGAAATTTTTGCCGCTTTCTGGAAGCCGCTCATCAGGTGGGTTTATCTGATCACCCTGGGCGGCAATGCGGCAGATCCCGGGATCAGAGGTCTTGATACATACGTCTTCGTCAGGTCCCGTGACCTGCTTCACACCTTTACCTTCTGCCGCTCTCTGATCTAAATCTTTATAATCTCTTATATTATGTGATTCTAAAGAGGAATCACTCTCTTTTTTCGGGCGGCAGCCTCCCGCATCGTTCCGCTTTGTACCATCTTCAGCCGCACTGCCGCCCGGATCATTACCATCCGTATGATCAGCACCATTTTCTTCCCGGACCAGCCAGACTACTCCTCCTTCTGACCAGGGAAGATACAGTGATGGATCCCAGGTGTATACTCTCTGACGCCGCTGTGTGTGCTTTCCGTCAGAACCTGATGTCACCGTCCGGTCATAGAACGAAACAGCAGGACACTTTGCAAGAAGACCAGAGTAGGATTGTCCTTTGCTCAAATACCCGTTCAACAGTTTGTGAATTGAGCTGTTATTCCAACCGGTTAGAATCTGCAGATCGCTGACCGTCAGTTCAGGCCTGCCTGACTCATGCATGATGACAACCAGTTCAGCCTCCCTTCTGGTAAGCTTGGAGACCTGACTTCCACTCTCTCCGTTCAGTGCTGTATAGAGCCTGGTTGCAACCGCAAAATCCTCTTCAGTTGCATTGATACACCTGACACTGTTCATCTCCACTTCAGCACGCTGATGCTGCATGAGTATTGCCGATGCCCTGATGAGATCCAGCAGCATATCCGGATTTCTTCTGTTTGCAGCAGAAACAAATCTGATGCGGTCTGCAAACGGCACTATCACGAATGCCGGGCTTAAGGTGCTCCAGATCTCCTGGCATACCAAATTCTCATCGCGTTCACTCTCACTACTTACCGGGCCACAGGAAGCATGGGAAAGACTCCGTTTCAGTACCCTGATGTCCTGGTCTTCGCTGTCATCGATCCAGCAGGTCAGCATCCGGTTGTAAACCTGGTCATCCCCGGTTCCATCAACCTTGGCTATCCACCAGACACACCGTTCAGGAATGATGCATTCCTGTGCAGTCCGATCTTTTGAGACTGTCCTGTACACAAACTGAGAATCAAACGAACTCGTCACTCCTTTGAGGATCTCCTGCATCTGGTCAGAGAGGGCCTGATCGTCAAGAGCGATCACGGTCCCAGGTTTCAGCCCGTTTATGTAAAAAAGTGCCTTTTCGCTGAGCCTGCCATCCAGACGGCTTGCAGAAGGAACCTGCCTGAGCATGGTCTTGATGGCATGACTCTTTCCTTTCCCTGACTCCCCGGTTATCGAGACATGAAGTCCTTTGCTGTTGAGGACAAGCCGTGAGGCCAGGGACATAATGAGCGACTCTGCAACAGTCTGATCACCTTCATGTTCAAGAGTAAAGGTCTCAAGCAGGTATCCGAGAGGGTTGCCATCGTGGAGAATGGTCTCTGCATGGTTTTTGATCTCTTCCTGTACCCGGGTTGTCTGGTTATCCTGCGGCAGTACAGCCGGTTCTGCAGATTGTGTGGCCTGTTTCTTTTCCCCCTTTTCAGGGCGGGAACATTTCGTTGCCTGTCTTTTTCCCTCGTACCGCTCACGAAGTTCAGTCCATCGCTGAGTTCCGCCTCCGCATGACGAATGGTGACAGCCGGCAAAGATGGCACCGTTTGTAAACTGAATTGCATATGCCCCGTCTTTGTGTTCTGAAGAGAACGGACATTCACTGAGCACAAAGACAGAACCTCCTGCATACGGTTTCTGATTAAACGAAATTCCATTCTGATTGAGCCATGCTCCCAGGTCAATGGTTCTGACTGCTTTCATCTCTGTTCTGTCAGACGGCTCTTTCGGAAAGAGACCTGCCAGATGACTGAGCATTTCTCCTGAAACGATCTCAAGCACTGGCGGGATTGAAAGGATTGATGCCCTGCGATGTGGTCTCGCTGCAATATTGTCACCTTTCCTGCTTGTGGTACCGTAGAGTTTCCAGATCCGTGCAGCATTGAAGACCGTGGTATCAACCGAAGCCTTCTCATCAGAGAAGAGGATATGCAATGTTTCGAGCACGCTCCTGATGAGATCCCGGGATTGTTCGTCGTTTGGCAGATCAATGCGGTATAGCAGGTGGGCCCCGTTGCCTGAGTCTGCGGTAACAGGTTCAGGCCATCCCATTTCGGTGAGGTGATCACGAATACGATATGCCATGGCCTCCGCTGCTTCATGCTCCTCTCTGGAAGAGGAGACACCTGACGGTCTGACCGGATCGATGTCAATCGGGAGCCAGCGACGGGAGATGATGTCACTATCTCCTGCTGACTTCTCATCCCTTCCAAGCCGTGTCTCTACCCTGTTTGCCCGTCGTGCCAGGAGGTCAGGATTTACCGGATTGAGAGTGACATATGCTCCAGCATACTCTCCCCTGTTCTCAAGCAGGGTGACTGCACTTTCAAGCCGGTCATAGTTGTCAAAGAATCCGGATGCCGCCCCCCGCTTTCCGATTAACCTGACCTCTATGGTTTGCCCGGGAGAAAAAAGCAGGTTGCAGGCAGATCGGATCGGATGAGAGTCTCCGGACAGATCCGGAGTTCCAGGGATATGAGGCTGCCTACCCCCGCATTTCTGCTCCTCAGGCATGGATATCATCCCCCTGCAACAGAAAGTAAAAAACGTTCAGAAAATTATACACATACCCTATCCCCGCCTTTCTTCCCTGTCCGCCAAGATCGAGAAGGATTGAGCGGGGTTTTTCAGTTCTTTTCTTTTTCACAATAACACCTGTCCGGGAACCTCCCGGGATCACATGTTCTCCCCCTTGTTATTGTCCTCCTTGTGATGTGATAGACGTTTTATGGGGTTTTTCATGATCTCTGATGACTGACTTCCCATTTTCTCAAAGCTTTATATCTTTATAATCTCAATCCCACCCCCCTAAATCCCGGGTTATGCTCTCTCTGTTTTAGATTTCAAGTGCTAATAGCGACACTACTGATGCATTTTCTATTCTGGTTGAAGAAAAAAACAGACCTTGAGACACCAATGGTAATTTTTCTGATCTGATTCTGGTGCGAAGATTCAATATCACTGAGTGATAAGGGGAGAGGATATTAGATGCGAGGATTCGGTGTGGTGTCCCCGGCTCTCAGCCCTGCTTCGCTGTATGATCGGATTGCGCTGTATTGCGGAATCCTGGCTGTTATCATCGGAAGTACAGCTTTTATCGGCTGGGCCGCAAATGCCAGAATACTTGCGGGTGTCAGGGTTGATTACATCCCGATGGCACCAAATACCTCACTTCTTGTTATCCTTTTGGGCTGTGCCCTCTGTTTGATATCTCTCTTTCCCATGCATCTCTATTCCCGCCGGGCCGCTTATGTCATCTCCTGGTTTGGGATTTTTCTGGCAGGGATAACCCTGCTTGGGATCATGGGCCTTGTGGATATTCAGATAGACTACCTGTTTTTCCATCCGTCTGACATGCTTGGTTCTGTTCCTGTTGGACGAATGTCTCCTGTGACTGCTGGCTGTTTCCTACTACTTTGCTTCGGGTTTCTTCTCCAAAAAATAAGGCCCGGATATACGGCACTCATCGCAGCAGCAGTATCTGGTGTCTGCGGAGTGATGATCATCGGGTACTGGTATGATGCACCACTCCTCTATGGCGGATCTGTCATCCCTGTTGCGTTTCCGACAACCGTGGCTCTCATCATACTTGGAACCGGGCTTATTGCCCTCTGTGGCCCTGGTACCTGGCCACTTTCACAGGTATCAGGCGAGTCCACCAGAGCCAGACTTCTTCGCAGCCTGCTACCGGTTACCGTGCTCCTAGTTCTGTTTTTAAACTGGGTTACAATTCACATCAGTGGAAAATCAGACAGTCTCATTGTTCTCATATCTGCATTATGGGTTATCATTTCGGCAGGGATTGTATACATTGTAGTCTCCAGGCTCTCCAGGACTATTGGTGGAGCCCTAGATAAGGCAGAGAGCGATCGGAAGAGATCAGAAGAGCAGTTGCGGGAAAGCCAGAACCTGCTGATCATGGCCCAGGAGATCAGTCATAGTGGATGCTGGGTGTATAATCCAAAGTCTGGTATGGTCTGGCAGTCTGCAGAGGCATCCCGAATTTATGGTTTTCCTCCGGTAGCAAAGGAATACGTACTGGCAGAACTGCGGTCCTGTATTGCAATCAATCAGGAAGATCTTGCGATTGAGAATTTTCTTGAGGATATAACAG
>NZ_DATMYY010000277.1:0-19200 GCF_035560735.1 Methanospirillum sp. | reverse complement strand
CTATATAACAATTATAGTAAAAAATCCACGAAACTGTGAAACCAGAAAATTAGATACTCCCGGGAAATACAAATCACGTACGCTATTTGCATACAATTAAAAGAACAAAGAGAAAGAAGCCGATCGAAACGATCAGCTAATGTATGGATAAATTATTCAGGCTTCGTCCTTGATATCGATCTCAAGGTGAGTCGGGGACGGGAGCTTGTGGCCACCATGACGGAGGGCATCCTTTACTTTTTCAATGTTCTGCGCATTTGTGTAACAGGTGTAGATCTTCTGGCCTGGAATCACACGTGCTGCAGTTCCGACAGCCTTTCCAAAGGCAAGGCGCATACCCTGTGAAACACGGTCTGCACCTGCCCCGGTTGCCTGCTTGTTCTCACGCAGGACGTGGTGTGGATAGGTGCGCAGCTTCAGGTGATAGTTGCTCCTTCCAAGATCCTTGTTCAGCTTCCTGTTTATGCTCATACGTGCTGCTTCAAGAGCAGAGTGGCGTATCTGGCAGCTCTCATCCACAATAAGGTGGACAGACATTGGAAACTCGGCGGTAAGGTTACCCATATCAAACTGGACAACCTTGATACCCGGGACACCACCCATGTATTCCTTGCGGGTGTATGCCTTCTTTGCGAGTTTCCTGTACATGCAGTTTGGCTTTCTGACCATCGGACGTATCTCCTCAGTGGTATATGTGCTTTAGTAAATGGACAAAATTCCTATTAATCATTTGCCTGACGTGACTGTTCGTCGATAAGGCCGAGGACATCACGCCTCAGGTTCCCAAACTCCGGTGCAGTCCGATCCCTTGGACGTGGGATCGTTACCTGGACGACTGAACGAATCTTCCCCGGCCTTGAACTCATCACTACGATCCTATCAGAGAGGAAGACAGCTTCATCCACACTATGAGTGACAAAGAGGATCGTCTTCTTTGATCTTCCCCAGATCTCTAGGAGTTCAGACTGCATCTTATTACGGGTCTGTGCATCTAGTGCTCCGAACGGTTCATCCATAAGAAGCAGATCAGGATCATTTGCAAGTGCCCGGGCAATTGCAACACGTTGACGCATTCCTCCCGAGAGTTCATAGGGGAAACTCTTCTCAAACTGGTCGAGGCCAACTAATGATATGTACTTGCGCGCAAGTACATACCGCTTAACCTTTGAGAGCCCACGCATCTCCGGGCCAAATGCTACATTATCAAGAATATTACGCCAGGGGAAGAGTGAGTACTCCTGAAAAACCATCCCAACCCGGGGACTTGGACCCGAAATCTGGTTGCCATCAACCAGCACTGTTCCAGATGTAGCCTGATCCAGCCCTGCAATGATTCTCAACAGGGTGGTCTTCCCGCAACCCGACGGACCTACAAACGAGACAAACTCATCATCAGCGATTGAAAGGCTGACACCATCAATAGCCTGGACAGAGAGTCCATCATCACGGGTAAACTGCCTTGTTATCTCTGAAATCTCAACGCTCCCCATTAGTTTACCTCCCCAACACGCCAGCGCAGAAGACTGTGATCTATCCCGTATCTGAAGAGATAATCGATAAAGAGACCAATGAACCCGAGAAGCAGCATGTAAACAAGAACACTGTCCATCTGATGAAGATTGTAATACCACCAGATCTTCTGACCAAGCCCAAACCGTGATACTCCAAACATTTCAGCTGCAACAAGGCACATCCATGCTACACCGGATGCTATCCTGAAACCCGCAGCAAGATGAGGCAGGGCCGCGGGGAGGGCTATGTACCTAATAAGAGAGAGGCTGCTGGTACAGCCAAGCATCCTTCCTGCTTCTACAAAGACTCTTGGAACACTCCTGAATCCCTCATATGTATTGATGAGAATTGGAAAGACTGACCCAATAAATATGACAAAACCCGCGGAAAAATCCGTGAGTCCGAACCATACAATAGCAAACGGGATCCAGGCAAGAGGTGGAATCGGACGGATGATTTCAATAAGAGGATCAAGCAACCGGTTGACCTTCTCAAACCAGCCGATGCAGATACCGATTGGAACCCCTATTGCTAGGGCCAAAAGAAGACCTATGGCAAAATGCATCAGGCTGGTCCAGATATCTATCCATATTGTTCCACCTGCCCAGAGCTGGAGAAAAGCCGCAAAAGTGTCAGTGGCAGATGGCAGTATGAACTTGTTCCTGACGACATAATCTGCAACTACCTGCCAGAAGATGATTGCAGCTGCGAGCGAGATCACCAGCCAGACTGGTGAACGTTTCCCTGGCGATGTGTTTGTACCCATACCAATATCTCAATTATTCTGATGATGACACGACCCTGCATTCAGGTCATGATATCTTTGATTATATGTTACAGAAAAGAGCAGGAAAAAGTATGGGTATAAGTCTGAATGTCATTTGACTTTGTACCCTGTACCCAACCTCATTACTGGCTGATCTTTTTATAGAAACTGGTGTCGAAGAGATCCTGCTCGGTTACATTTTTCTTGATGTACCCGAGTGCCCGCTGCTCGGTTGCATACCCTGCGACAGACTTTGTGATAGTTGCCGGATCTGAAACCCACTGACCATCCCACTCTTTGAGTGAGCGTGTGATGGTTGAGACATTCATACCGGTCATGGATGCCATATACCCGGCTGCTTCTGCACTGTTCTTCTTGTTAAATTCAGTTGCATTCTGGTGAACAGAGAGCACTGCCTGGACAATGTCAGGGTGGTTGCGAATCATATCACCGCTTGCCACAAGGACGCAGCATGCATGCCCTGGGGCCATCTGTCCGGAATGAACAATGATCTTGCCTGCTCCGGCATCCTCAACAGTTGTTGGGGATGGTGCCGGAAGGAACGCAGCATCGACTTTACCGGCGATAATTGCGGTGGTTGCATCTCCCGGTCCCATTGCTACGATCTCAACATCCTTGGTGTCATCAAGACCCTGTTCTTTCAGCCAGGTCCGAAGGATGGTATCCTGAATGGTTCCTGCAGGGAATGTTGCAATCTTGAGGCCTTTCAGGTCAGACGGTTTTGTATAGTTCAGACCGTTCCGCAGTACCAGATCAGATCCCTGGGTCTGCACGGCTCCAATAATCTTTGCATCTAGACCGGTGGCAACAGCAGTCACAAATGGAGCTGAACCGGTATAGGCGAAATCAAGATCACCAGCGAGCATAGCCTGCATCTCCGGGGCACCTGTCGGGAAGTTGAATGGTTTCACTTCTTTGACGCCTGTTCCTAAGAGAGATTCATTATACATACCTTTACTGTAGGCTGTCATGAATGCCATCTGGTGAGTGCTTGGCTGGTACCCGATATTCAGGACTGTCTTTGGTCCTGACTGTGCTGCCTTTGCAGGTGCCTGGGTGGTATCAACCTTAACCGGGGCCGTTGTTTCTTTTGCTGCGGTTTCATTCTTCTGCGGTGCTGAAGTACAGCCGCAGAGGAATACCATTCCTGCCATAAGAGCAAGAACGACGAGAAGGGCGAATGTTCGCTTCATCATACACTCCTGTTGCACAAATCTGGGATGGGCAGAGACTTAAAATCGTCGTCGGGATTCCCGATAATCCAGAGAGATTTGCATTATGAGGGCAATTAATCCAGTTATTTTTTACCTTTAAAGACATCAGCGGAGGAAAGAGTGATCAAATGAATATTGATTCAGAGCAGGAAGGGAGACTATTTGAAAGGAGTTCTTAATCTTGTGCCCAACTCTTTGAGAGCTATACGATAACTAATTTGAAGTACGGACGGCGTATTGTAAGGAAGGATATTGGTTATTTTATGGCACGTAATCATCATCGTAGGATTTTTTTGGGGGCGAGTCATTGTTGAAGGCTAACTACAGACATTACAGAGGATAACCAGATGAAGGATGTGATAAGACAGGGCCGTCTCGGGGGAGAGAGGACCCATGATATTGAATCGTTCCTCTCATCAATGGATGCAGACCAGTTCATTGCAGAACCGGACCTTCTGGTCGATATGGCACACCTCCTCATGCTTGTGAGGCAGAAAATTGTCACAGAGGAGATTGCATCAGCCCTGATGAAGCCTCTGCTCAGGATGTACCAGGAAGGTGTTCCAGCCGATGCATTTGATGAGCAGTATGAAGACATTCATGCAGGGATTGAATCCGGGCTAACCAGGGAGGCGGGATCAGAGGCAGGAGGAAGACTGCACATAGGGAGATCACGCAACGACGAGGTTGCCACCTGCATCAGGATCAGATCACGGAATGAAATATTTGATCAACTTCATGCTCTCATCAGGCTTCGCAGAGTTCTCATCACCCGTGCACGTGAATTTGGTGAGACAATCATGCCGGGATTTACTCATCTCCAGCATGCCCAGCCCACTACCCTGGCTCATCATCTCCTTGCTTATGAGCAGGCATTCGGGCGTGATTTCTCCCGCCTGTCAGATTCACTTGCACGGGTAAACCTGTCTCCGCTAGGTGCTGCTGCGTTTGCATCAACCGGATACCCCATTGATCGGAAGATGACTGCAGACCTTCTCGGTTTCGACGGTATTGTTCTCAACACCATGGATGCAGTCGCCGGACGTGATACAGCAGGGGAGATTCTTGCTGTTGATACGATCCTCCTCACCACCCTTTCCCGGTTCTGTGAGGAACTCGTTATATGGAGCTCTGCCTTTGTAAGATTCGTGGATTTAAATGAGATATACTGCTCAACCAGCTCGATCATGCCTCAAAAGAAGAATCCTGACGTTGCTGAGATCCTCAGATCACGAGCAGGAAGCCTCCTGGGGGAGTTCGTATCAGCGATCACAATCACAAAAGGTCTCCCCATGTCATACAATCGCGACCTGCAGGATCTAAACCCTCACCTCTGGCGGGGTATCACCAGGATCAGGCGTGATATCGATCTGCTTGCCGGAATGATAAGGACTGCCCGGTTTGAGACTGACCGAATGGCAGAAGAGGCAGGAAAAGGTTTTTCAACCGCAACTGAGGTTGCGGATCAGTTAGTGAGGGAGTTTAATATTCCTTTCAGAACTGCACATCATATCGTCGGTCATGCAGTTCGTAAGGGAACAATGGATCTGAATACCCTTGATGAAGCAGCCATTGAAGTGACAGGGGCCAGTCTCTCATCCCGCGGTCTTACCCAGACAATAATAGATACTGCTCTTGACCCTGCTGTCGGAGTTAGTATAAGAAGATGGCCGGGCGGCCCGGCTCACTCCGCAACAGAAGAAGCAATTTTTGAACGGGAAAAGGTACTGGCAGAAGACGAGGCTGCACTTTTTGAGAGAGTGTCAAGAGTAGAAGAAGCGACAGCCCGCCTCATCAGGGAAGCGAAGAGGATAGCAGAGTCATGAGTACAAAAGAGAGTATGTTTGCAACCGGGGATCTGGTAAATTGCAGAATAGGGGGATCCAAAACAGAAGGATCATTTATCACCAGCCGTGATGGTATGGCTGTTGTAAAACTGGAATCTGGATATAATATCGGAGTCCCTGAAGGAGACTGTTCACTCATTTCCAGACCAGATGTTATGGAATCTGGTGAACCTGTAGAAGCAGCACAGAACCAGAATCTGCCCCAGGTTACTATTGTGTCAACCGGAGGAACGATCGCGAGCAGGATCGATTACCGGACAGGTGCTGTTACCAGCCAGTTCAGGGCTACTGATATCCTGCACGCAATACCCGGCCTTGCTTCAATAGCCCGGTTTCGTGCTATCCAGCTCTGCAATATCCTGTCTGAAAATATGACCCCTGCGATCTGGCAGCAGCTTGCCAGGGCAATCCATGAGGAAATCAAAGGGGGCGCAGAAGGAGTAATTGTAACACATGGAACTGACACCATGGCATACAGTGCAGCCGCGGTCAGTTTCATGGTTCAGACGCCGATTCCAATCATCTTTGTAGGTTCGCAGCGATCTGCAGACAGGCCAAGCAGTGATAACCTGATGAACGGTCTTTGCGCTGCAAAAGCTGCAATCTCTGATCTCGGAGAGGTGGCGGTTGTTATGCATGCAAACACAAGCGATGATATCTGTGCCATTCACCGGGGAACACGGGTTAGAAAGATGCACACCTCCAGGCGTGACGCATTCCAGAGCCATGGAGTTGCTCCTATCGGAACTGTTGCATATCCGGATCTTACTGTGTCACTCTCACCGGAAGCTATGAAAAGAGGTAGCAGGAGTCTTACGCTCGCGGATAACCTGGAGGAGCGGTGTGCACTCATCTCTTATTATCCAGGCATGGATCCTGCAATCCTTTCAGCGTATACCGGATACAAAGGGATCGTTCTGGCAGGAACCGGGCTTGGACATGTTAGCAGCCGGTTTATTGAGCGACTATCTGATCTGATCAGAGATGGAATGACAGTTGTCATGACATCACAATGCCTGCACGGGAGAGTTTGTGACCGGGTATACGACACTGGCCGGGATCTCCTCTCCATTAGTGTTATCGAAGGCGAGGATATGCTGCCCGAAGCTGCACTGGTTAAACTCATGTGGGTTCTGGGAAATACCACATCTACTGAGCAGGCGAAGGAGATGATCCAGGAGAGTCTAGTTGGTGAGATTGAAAGGAGGTCAGTAGCATGACTCAATCACCAACAGATTACGAAGGACTCGGTCTCATTGCCGGTCTGGAGATCCACCAGCAGCTCAATACAAAAACAAAACTCTTCTGCCGTTGCCCTACGACAATACGGGAGGCAGACGAAGCAAGCGGTGAATTCTTCCGGTATCTGCGGGCAACCAGATCAGAACTTGGAGAACTTGACCGCGCAGCCGAAGAAGAGATGATGCAGGTCAGGCGTTTTCGGTACCTGCAATATGACAGTACCTGCCTGGTTGAGAACGATGAGGAGCCACCAACCCCACTTAACAGGGAAGCCCTGGATATCGTTCTGACAATTGCCAAACTCACCGGTATGTCAGCGGTCCCTGAGATTCACACGATGCGCAAACTCGTCATTGATGGATCCAATACATCCGGATTCCAACGGACTGCCCTTGTTGCATTACATGGGCATCTTCCATCGGGGTCGATCATCGAGACTGTATGCCTTGAGGAAGAAGCAGCCCAGCGGCTTGAGGATGCAACCTTCTCATTAGATCGTCTCGGCATCCCTCTTATCGAGATTACTACCGCACCCTGCCTGCATACCCCGGAGGCAGTTCAGGAGACAGCAGCCGTTATTGGAATGTATCTCAGATCCACCGGACGAGTGAAGAGGGGTATCGGAACCATCAGGCAGGATGTCAATGTCTCGATCCGTGACGGAGGCAGGGTAGAGATTAAGGGAGTTCAGGAACTTGACCTCCTCGCTGAAGTTGTCAGACGTGAAGTGAGACGTCAGGTCGAACTTCTCGCTATCAGGGATGAACTCATTTCCCGTGGTGCAACAGTTGAGACCGATCCGGTTGACGTGACTCATCTTTTCAAAGAGAGCGGGAGCAAGATTCTGAAGAAGGCAAAAAAGATCCTTGCCATCAGACTCAATGGGTTTGCAGGACTTGTAGGCAGGGAGATCCAGCCGGGAAGACGTCTCGGTAGTGAGATGTCTGATTACGCAAAGAAATGTGGTGTCGGCGGTCTCTTCCATTCCGATGAACTACCAGCCTACGGTGTCACGGAAGAAGAGGTAGGAACACTGAAGAGCGCCCTTTCTGCAAAGGATGATGACTGTGTGATCATCGTTGCAGACACACCAGAAAAATGCAGATGTGCAATCAAGCAGATCATCAGGCGCGCAAACCTTGCATTTGAGGGTATTCCCAAGGAAACAAGAAAAATGCTTGACGAGGGATCCACAGCATACATGCGTCCTCTCCCTGGGGCTGCGCGCATGTACCCCGAGACTGATGTACTTCCAGTAAGGATCACGAGTGAGGACTGGGAAGAACTAAGCCTTCCAGAACTTCTCAGTGATAAGATCGAACGGTACATGCATGATTACAGGTTTGACAGAGAGGTAGCCAGGCAGATTGCATACTCAGAGCGATCACTAGCTTTTGAAGAGGCTGTGACTGCGGGCATCAAAGCGAGTATTGCTGAACGTGCATTCAATTCAACCCTGCGTGAACTGAGCAGAGAGGGAGTGAATGTGGATGCCGTAAGTGATTTCTCTATCAGGAATGTTCTTAACGCGATTCAGGAGGGCAGGGCTGCCAAGGAAGCAATGCCATCATTACTTACAGCCATTGCCGGAGGAAAAAATCTGGAGGATGCTCTTTCGACCCTTGCACCAGCAGTCTCTGCATCAGATCTTGATGGAATCGTTATGCGAATCGTTGAAGAGAGGATTGGATTTGTCAGGGAGAAGGGAGCAGCAGCTGCAGGCCCACTGATGGGTGTTGTCATGAAGGAAGTCAGGGGATCTGTTGACGGAAAAGCAGTAAGTCAGGCACTCCAGGCCGCCATTGCAAAAGTTCTGAATGCATAAGGCAGTAAGACGAGAATATGAATAACCTTTAATTGATGAGAACCAGCAATAGTATAGGCATTTTATAGGTGATCTGAATGGGCAAGACAGGCACAACAGAATGGAATCAGGTAAAAGGGAGCAAAGGTCAGATTAGACTTGTTCCCAGGAAAGAAGCAGCAGCCAAGAAGCCAGGGCCGAACCAGCGTTTCAAAGCGCAGGCTGCACTCAAGAAACTTGAGCGCAATGCCAGCCGCGGACGTGGTCGTGACGGAAGAGGAGGCGCAGCACCAGCAGGACGTGGAGGTCGCGGAGGACGCGGCGGTCGCGGAGGACGTTCAAGCCCGGGACAGCCACAGGATCTCAGGACCATGGCTGCCCGCCGCAGGATCACTAGACCAAAGGTCTCAATGCTCGGACCAAAAACCCGTTCTAAATAACCTGAATATCAGAACCCTTTTTTCTACCACCGCTGGCAGGCTACATTAAGTCTGCAGGATAGTAAGTACTATGGATAAGAAGCTTGCAGTATCTGCGTTTCAGTACGGGGAGCGATCCAAGTCAGAACTGATGATCGCTTCACAACTGATCACTGTTCTGTCAGGTCTGAAAGATGCTGAACGGGCAGGGGGCAGAAAGATTGTCCAGCAATGCCTCGAGTCAGTACGAATGGAACTTCAGTTCGCACTTCGTTCAACAAATTTGCAAGATTTTCAAAGGGCTATAGATGCTCTGAATGGAGCCATCAGTCTTGTTGAGAGCAATGATTTTGATGGCGCAGTCAGGCAGATTGGATCTTCCATCAGCGCTGCTACAACTGTGGCTCAGCACTCATGGCAGGAATTAGAAAAACATGAATTTATCTGATTTCGGACAGTTTCTTTCAGGCAGAACTTCAGTCAGACAGTATGAAGACCGGGAGATAGAGCCTGAACTTCTTGAAACAATCCTGAAACAGGCAGCAAAAGCCCCATCTGCAGGAAACGTAGAGTCATGGGATATCGTAGTTGTACGTGATCCCTCAGTGCGCGAATTTCTTTCAGATGCAGCACTGAACCAGGAACACATCGCACATGCACCCGTAGTCCTTGTGGTCTGTGCAAACTATGTGAGATCCATGGCACGGTACAGTGAAAGGGGCATACTCTATGCGCTCGAAGAGGCATCGATCGTTGCCACATATCTGATGCTCAGTGCACATGCTGCGGGTCTTGCAACCTGCTGGACAGCAGGGTTTGATGATGATCAGGTACGAGATATTCTTAAACTTCCAAACCACATCAGACCGGTCACACTGCTGGCACTCGGATACGGAGCCGAAGCAGCAATATCGCCTGCACGTAAGGACGTGTTGGAACATATACATCAGGACGAGTGGTAACCGGCATGCCGGCCCGTCTATAGTGAGAAGGAATGACAGATTATCTGGTAGTGCTGGAATCGGCATGGGTCATCAAAGATGTCAAATCAGTTGATGACGCGATCGGAATTGCAATCAGTGAAGCAGGAAAGAGACTCAATCCCACCGCCAAGTTTGTGGATGTCGAAGCAGGAGTGATAGCCTGCCCGTCCTGCGACGAAGAACTCCCTTGTGCATTACTCATTGCACGGACTGCTCTAGTGGGAATGCGGATGGAGATGAAAGTTTTCAAGGCCGACTCATCAGAGCATGCCGGGAGGATTGCGCGGTCAGTTATTGGAAAGGCCCTGCGTGATGTACCGCTTGAGATCGTGGAAGTGCAGGAGTTATGATAGAGGTCGTTGGACATACTGCGGTTGATCATATCTGCAAAGTATCACACCTTCCATTACCCAATGCATCTGCATCGGTTCTTGAACGGAAGGTATTCTTTGGAGGGGGAGCTGCAAACATCGCAGCCGGAATATCAGTACTCGGAGGTGATGTTGCCCTCATCAGCGCGGTGGGTGGCGAATTTGCCGGTAGTGAGTATGACAGGTGGATGGATAAACTAAAAATTGACAAGCGGTTTTTCGTGGTTCCAACGGCTAACACTGCCACGGCATTCATGTTCACCGATCCTCAAGGCGCGCAGATGACCTTCTTCGAGTGGGGAGCCTCACGGGCATTTGAAACTGAACAGGCACCGAAGCTTGAGTTTGTCCACATGGCTACTGCAGATCCTGCATTCAATGTAAGGGTTGCAGAAAAGGCAGAATTTGCAAGTTTTGATCCTGGTCAGGATATTCACCGGTACACCAGGGAACACCTGCAGGTGATCCTTGAGAATATCGATATTCTGATAGCGAACCATCATGAGTACAGCGGAATGTGTAAAACGCTCGGAATTTCTCATGCAGATCTGATAAAACAGGTTCCAATTGCAATCGAGACGAGAAGTGCAGAAGGATGCCAAATCACAGAGCAGGGTAATACCACCACCATTCCTGCAGTGACTGTATCATGTGTGGATCCAACCGGGGCAGGAGATGGTTTTCGAGCCGGGTTTCTTACTGCCTATGCCGAAGGATATGATACCATAACATCGGCAAAGATCGGAACAATAACAGCTTCATTTGTTGTGGAACATGTGGGATGCCAGACAGCACTTGCAGATCGGGCACGCATGAAAGATAGGTACACCGATACATTCGGCAAGTTATCTGAACCACAAAGACCGAGACGCACCTGAACGGAGGAGTATGCAACAGGGGAGGACAGAGAGCGCGGTTAAGATAGAATCGATGTCCCGGTACATCTTCACAGCACCTGGATGGCCAAAATCAATTATTATTCTTGTTCTTCTCGGACTGCTCATTGAGGCAATATCATGGCGCCTCTCACCGCAGTACCGCTTCTTTGGAATTTTCTGTTTTATCATACCTGGACTTGTCGCACTCATAACAACCCGCCCCCTGATCACCATAATCGGCAGGCAGATGACATGGAACCGAAGCGCACTGCTCGCGGTATCATGTACCCTTTTCTCTACTCTCATTACACTGATTGGCCTTATCGCACTCAGGGAATTTCTGGCCCTCATCTTTGCAATAGCACTGGGATTCATCTTTGGCATCAGACTTTTGACTCTGGTTTCAATCGCAGATTACCGGATGAACCGGGTGATTATGCCAGCGCTCATCCAGAGCCTTACCGGTTACGTGGGTGGCCTGTTCATCTTTCCCCAGCCATTTTTGACTCTTGCACCGATCCTGTTTCTCCTCTTTGGAACCGGGTTTGCCATTCTGATATGGCTTATTGATCGGCCGCTATACCGGGCATTCAGGATTAGGGGACTTGAGTTTCTCAACGCATTTATTGCACATCTGACCGATGGGTCCCGGAGCATGGAGGATTTCTTCCGTAGGATTGGAGAGGAGGCATTTGTCCCACAGGTGAGTATATTCTTCAGGCGCGAAGGAAAGCAGGACCTCATCTTTACAATTCCAAATGTTCATCCCGGACCAATGGGTGAGATCGGTGGTGGAAACCTCCCTGCAATACTGCGCGAGCAGTTCGATGAGGAAGTAATGGTAGCACACGGGTGTGCAACCCATGACTTTAATCTCGTCTCTGAGTCAGAGATCCAAAAACTGGTTGATGCCGTCAACAAAACACGAACCCACCTTGAGTATACCGGAGTTGCCTGCAAATCAACACGGATTAGCGAAGGGACAGTCTCACTCCTGTATCAGAGGATCGGAAATGCTCTCCTGATGGTCAGTACCCGCTCCCCTGACAAGACTGAAGATCTCGATTTCTGTATCGGTCATTCAATTCTGTGTGAAGGACACCGGATGACCCAACACATCGGATTTGTTGATGCTCACAACTGTATCGGTGATGAGATCGCATCAATCAGACCTGGAACAAAGACAGCACATGAGTACTTCACTGCTGCATGCCACGCCTTTGATCAGTGGGAGGTAATGCAGACATCTGCCCTCAAGGTGGGGTATACACACATCCCTCTTCCATACGGACGAACATCAGGCATTGGTGACATAGGCCTTCAGGTTCTGGTTGTTGAAGTCAGCGGTCAAAAAACTGCATATATTCTCCTTGATGGCAATAATATGGCATCAGGAGCACGTGAGGAGATCAGAGATGAAGTTCTCACCATGGTCGACGAGGCGGAAATAATGACCACTGATACCCATGTCGTGAACACAATATCAGGAAAGAATCCAGTAGGTCTGCGTGTTCCTCCAACTACGCTGATCCCATATATTGACGATGGTGTTATCAAAGCACTTGAGGATCTTTCACCCGCAACAGCGGCAGGTAGTACTGCATCATGCGAAGGTGTCGTGATTTTTGGATCAGACTCTATTGCCCAGCTCGCAAGTATTGTAAATACGATCCTGATTTACATCATTCCAATCAGTGGAGGAATGCTTCTACTGGCTGTAGTCCTATCAGTTATAGCATACATGGCTCTCTCCTGATTGCCAGGGAGGAAGTGAATATGAACATGCATATCCAACTCAACATGATGATTTGTCAGTCAGGGAGAAGATAATGAGTTATCATCCACCTATTTCCATCCTTCCGGCAGGATCTGATCTCGGTGCCTATAAGGCTCAGCTCCCGGCATGGAATCTTCTGCTCAGGTCAGCAATGTCAGGGGCGTACATTGGGATGGGGGCAGCTCTGATGGTCGCTGTCACAACCGGAATGGAACTGACACTAGGCGCAGGCTTGGTCAGATTCATTGGAGGGGCCGTCTTCCCACTCGGTGTGATCCTGACTGTTCTGACCGGTGCAGAGCTCTTCACAGGAGATGCAATGTTAGCACCACTTGCGGCCTGCAGAAACCAGATCTCCTGGCTGATGGTTGTTCGTCTCTGGGTATTGGCGTGGGCAGGAAACTTCATTGGAGCAATCTTTTTCGCTGCGATTATGTCAGCAGGACCACTGACATTCACTGATTCATCCGGGTTTACCAGCGCAACAGTAGCAGGTATTTCCACGGTAAGTATCGCCACTGCAAAATGTAGCACAATGGGTCTCGGGGGGTTCTTTTCTCTATTCGTAGGGTCACTTGCTGCCGGATGGCTGGTGAACCTGGGAGTTCTCCTCGCGTTATGCGCTGATGATGTCATAGGGAAAATCATGGGAATCTGGTTCCCGGTTATGGCAATGATGGCAAGTGGCCTTGATCATGCTGTAACGAACATGTACCTTATTCCAGCAGGGCTCCTAACCGCAGGAGACCTTACACCACTTCAGGTCGCGCAGGTAGGTCCAGGGATTGCAAACCTTGGATGGAGCACTATGTGGAATAACCTAATCCCAGCCTCTCTTGGAAACCTGATTGGTGGCCTGTTCTTTGTTGGGCTGTTATACTGGCTTTCGTTTAAAAAAGAACTCGAGGGGTAGATTCTAACCTCATTGATTCATTCGATGTAATCCTCATACCGGTGAACATGGCAACTGACCGGAAACGGGATGCCAATCGTAGAGATGATCGCATCACCGCGATCGAGGGTTTGAATCTCCAGATCCAGCACCCGGAGATCATGTTTTGCAGACGATGCAATTGTCTCTCTATCTTGGCGGTCTGCAAGCCCCATGATCACAAACGTGTTCATCTGGGCAAGAACACGTGGATCAATATTTTTTGGCTGCTGCGTAACAGCACACAAACCCACACCAAATTTTCTTCCTTCCATTGCAATCTGTCTGAATATTCCCGTCTTCTCTGATTCCATTGAGAGCACCCGCTGTGCCTCTTCAATGGTCAGAAGTACCCGGTGAGGTTCATCCTCACCAGCTCGACCAGATTGAACAACGTTTTTGTACTTATGCAGTACAGCCCGAGAGATGACAGAGAGGAGGAATAATTCTGCAACCTCACTCATGCGGGGAATATCGATCAATACCACTTTGTTTGCCAGAAGGTCTTCAATGATATCGGGGACAGATGATGTAGTTTTGTGTAGAAAGGCAGAGGAGATATCTATAAGAGTCTGAATCTGGCGCTGAACCACCCGAAGTGCGTCTGGGTTTGCACTTCTAACACGCTGGGCAATATCCTGGTGATCACCGATGTGCGCAGTTGTTTTAACATGTGAAGGGAGTGACTCAACATCCTCGTTCACGAAAAAGTCGATTATGTCATGACCGGGGAACGGGGTGAGAAGGTTCATGACTTCACGCTCTGTTGGAAGAAGGTCAAAGAGAAGTGTCAGATCAGTGATATCCATGTCATCATGGCTGATCAATAGTTGTTTCATATCAAGTTCAGTCCTGACATTTTCATTCTGAATAGAGAAGACAGAGAGACCGGTATCTGCATCATGATGATGAAGCAGTCCGCGACTTTCAAAATCAGAACTCATTCCTGCCGCATACTCCCCATGCGGGTCGATGATGAGAAGTCCAAATAACCGCGCAGAGATAGCTGAAGCACAGAAGACCTTCATGTAGTTGCTTTTCCCCATACCAGTAGTGGCAAAAACACCCATGTGCTGTGAGAGAACTCTGGCAGGTATCCGTACCGGAAGTTCAGGGATCGGTCGCTGACCGCTGACTACGAGCCCGACCTCGATCTCACCCATAAACCTGTTCAGATAGGTGATATCTTCAGGGGCTAATGTTCTTACAGGAGAATACCGGGATGGCATGATTCTGGGACGCCTGAAAACCTCATCCACTCCAATGCATCCTATCGGGTACGCTGAAATTACCAGCGAAGTATCATCTAATGAATCACCAGTGCATGACTGTTCATCATGCCCAATGCCAGTTATCCGTGCAAAAAAACGTGTCCGGTTCTGCTGATCATCAACCACCACCAGATCTCCAATACTCATAGGGGAGGCAGCCGGGGCCCGGAAGACATAATGAAGAACATTGGTACCGGTGAGTCTGTTGTCCAGCAACCTGCCACTACTCATAAGTACTGATACAGATTCTTCCTGATAAGAGCGTATGGGATCATCCCTGCCCGAGAAAAAGAGAGCAGGTAGATAACAATATTCATCACATTGTATATCCACGTGAGGGGGCTGTTGCCCGGTTTCCAATATGTCAAGAAGAGTAGCAGAGGCAGTATTTCAGGGGTTGTTCCTGCTTTGTGAGATAAGAGGGGTGCTTCGGGAGACCGCTCCCCACCACCGGCTATCAGCAGATCAGAAGGTAAAAACAGCAAAAACTCTAGAGAAACTTGAGAAACAGATCAGCATTCTGAAAGAGGAACTGGTATCATGAACTGTGGTGAAGGGATTGACACCAGGCTAATAGAAGAACTCTATATCAACCTGGACCCAATCCAGGCAGGGGGGAGACTGACTGTTGATGCCATGAAAGCGGTTCTCGCGTACGGGGATGGTTACTCGGTATGTGATAACTGCGAGAAACCTTTTAGACTGGATTGTATCAAAAAACCACCTCTCGCTAAGTTCCATGATGACCTTGCTGATTTTGTCAACATGGATGTTGCGAGGCTTGTGCCCGGAGCCAGACGCGGGTTTCAGGCAGTCGCAGATACGGTTGTGAACAAAGGAGATCCGGTACTCCTTACAGCCTTCTCGCATTACACCGAGTTTCTCTCGGTCGAACAGGCCGGGGGGATCCCCCATGAGGTACCACCAGATGATTCGCAAATCATTACTGCAGATGCCGTTGCAGGGAGAATTGAGGAGATCACCCGTTCAGCCGGGAGACCACCAGCCCTTCTGTACGTGGAAGAGGTGGATTACCAGTTTGGTAACCTCCATCCAGTACAGGAGATCACAAAGATTGCCCATCAGTATGATGTGCCGATTCTATGTAACGGAGCATATACAGTTGGGGTCATGCCAGTAGATGGGAAAAAGATTGGCGCTGATTTTCTCGTGGGTTCTGGGCACAAAAGCATGGCTGCTCCAGCGCCGTCAGGTATGCTTGCCACAACTTCAGAGTGGGCGGATAAACTCTTCAGGACCACACAGGCAAAAGGCGACATCACAGGCAGGACCTTTGGAGTCAAGGAAGTGGAGATGATGGGATGCACGCTGATGGGTGTTACGTCAGTTGGAATGATGGCTTCATTCCCACATGTTCGGGAGCGAGTGAATCAATTCGATCAGCATCTGAAGCGGTGTAACCAGATTGTTGATGCCCTTTGTTCAATTGAAGGTACAAAGGTGATAAGTGAGTACCCGCGAAAACACCCGCTCACCAGGATGAATACAACCGAATCGTTTGACAAAGTTGCAAAGACACACAAAAAGAAAGGGTTCTTTTTGCTTAGTGCTCTTCGTGAGAGGGGAATTACCGGGATCATTGCAGGGTCAACTAAGGTCTGGAAATTTAACCCATACGGGCTCACTGAAGAGCAGGCACAATATGTAGGAGATATGTTTGTAGAGATTGCAAAAGAAGAAGGATTATCTGTACAGGCATAGCCTAGCCCACGCAGATACCTGGTTTCTCTTCTTTTAATGTCCAGAGAGTTCGGACCTAATTTTTCCGTTCAATGCAACAACTTTCTCCCGGTCATCCAGAAGAGAGGGTATCATAGATCTGATGTGCAGTCGCTCCTCAAGATCCCTGATCAGATTACTATCTGCTGCAGTTGCAGGTTTTGACGGAACAACCCCACAGGACGTGTTACCAGGATCATTGGTGAAGGTCCCGATTTTTCTCGCAAGTGATATAATATCCTCTTTATCATATCCGATGAGCGGCCGTAGAACTGGGATGGTCACTGAAGATGATATTGTCACAATATTCCGCAGAGTCTGGGTAGCGACCTGACCAAGATTATCACCGGTCACAATAGCCTGATTTTTCCACTGCGCTGCAAACGTTTCAGCAAGCATAAGCATTCCACGTTTACACAGAACACACCGATAGCGCGGCTCACAATCATTCATGAGCAGATCATACAATGGCTGGGCATGGATAATATGCAGGGAAAGGCTGATTCCCGGAACCCATGATGAAAGTGCGACAAGATTGCGAAGGACATTGTCATTGCAGTCGCAGCCTGCCCATGTACCTGTGTCAATATACAGGAAACTTACCTTTACACCCCGCTTCATCATCATCCAGCTTGCAACAGGAGAGTCAATTCCTGCGGAGATAAGAGATAGAACAGAGCCCTGGGTACCGTATGGCAAACCCCCCGGACCGGGTATCCGTATATCATACGCTATCCCCCCCTCTTTCCGTGCTTCAAGATAAATCTCATAATCCGGATGAGTGAGATCAACCCGTACTCCAGGTACAGATTCAAGTACTGCTCCGCCTGCTTCTGCTCCGAGTTCCTGACTGGTGAAACCAGGAACCTGATCACGTCGTGCCCGGATTGCAAAACTCATTCCTGATTTCAGATTTCGGGATGCAAGTTTCCCGGCAGTTTCACATAGAGCAGGGATTGATGAGTCAGTCAGAAGAGCAGGGGCAATATCCACTATGCCAAAGATGTGGCTCAGGAGAGGAATCATTGCTTCCGGAGTATTAGAACTGACAAGAATCCGGCTCCTGTTATCCACCAGAGTGTATTCTATTTCATGACTTGACAGAGCAGATCTGATATTGCCAATGAGCACTTTCATGAACTGTCGCCTAACCGGCTCACTCTTCAGAAAGAGTTCACCAAAGCGGATCATAACAGCGCCGGACTTTCCATTCTCCATTGAATGCTCATACATTGGCGCTACCCGTGATAGGTAGTTTGTGTCATGAAAAGGCTAATCATCCCGAAGATAAAGAAGATGGTCAGACCTTTTGATCAGGAACAAAGACTATACGATCAGACGGTCAGGTGTACGTAATGGCTCCAAAAAAGAAGAAGGACGCTGCCTCTGCTCAGGATGAAGCGCCGCTGAAGCTCTTTTATATATTCTACAGCCAGGAGCGCTGGGAGAATTGGCTCAAAGCACTCAGCGAGGCTGATTTTGAGGGTAGTGCAGATGATGATGAGATGCCTGAAGGATTTCAGTTGCTCTCAAGTTTTAACCAGGACATCTGCATCGAAGTACTGAAGATTGTAAAACTCTACCAGAACAATCGGTTTACCAAGGAAGAAGCTCTCCAGCGGATTAGTGACGTTGAAGAGATTGTCTTGAATCAAACCGTTGAAGGGGATATTGAAGAGGTCATTGCTTCACTTCAGTTCTCAATGCTCGTGCTCTTTGCAGCGACGAGAAAGTTCCTGGAAGGTGGATTTGACGAGGATATCAAAGCACTTGTGAAGAAAGGAAAGTCCATAGACGAAGAACAGATGGAAGAAGTTCTCGAAGTTGCTGCCACAATCGGTGCGAATGTTATCAACGGGAAATCATGCTGTGGACGCTATATCAAAGAGAGCGATGATCCAGGGATGTTCGATGAGTGGCTTATAGAAGTTGAGACCATTAACGAGGCACTAGCGACCCTGAAAAACTTTGATGAGGAAGCAGGCGAAAGTTCGTGATTGCAGCACGGGCACGTCTGCGGTATCACCGGCAACTTGGAAGATTAGTGGGATACCGGCTGCCTGAAGGAGCCTTTCATGGGGCGGTGATTGAGGCATTATTCTCAATCCCCTACGACGGCTTTGACCGCCCGACCCGTGAACAGATTATGGCTTTTTTAAAAGCCTTTGTAAACTGTAAATGCAGAGAAAGCCCGAACTGTGGGTGCCCTGAACGAAAGTTTGCTATTGAGATCATCGAACTACGTGAGTCAGGACTAGATCACCGGCAAATCAGCGAATTTATTTTAGAAGAGTACGGGATAGAGATCTATGCCGCTGACATTCTTAGTTATCTCGAAGAATCAGTTCATCTGCTTGAAGCAATCCGAGATGTTGCAGAGCAGACAAAAATTCGTCAGGTTCAGATAAGGACCGAGGATCATAT
>NZ_DATMYY010000276.1:0-2147 GCF_035560735.1 Methanospirillum sp. | reverse complement strand
ATCCCATGGAATCCGGGAGATCTCCATATAAAAACCTTGATCTTCAGGATCCTGAACATCAATACTCAGTCATTGGTGCAAATATTGAGGTTCTTATGGTTGACCACACCCGACTAGGTGATCTTGAAGTCCCAGAACGATGGAGTGATCTTTTAAAACCAGAATATGAAAATTCTCTTACAATTAGGGGTCAGGATGGATTTTTTTGTGAAACAGTACTCCTCTCAATATATTCAGAATATGGTATTGAAGGAGTAAGACAATTCGCAAGGACAGTTCAAAAAGGTTCACATCCATCAGAAATGGTTAAGGCAGCGAAATTCAGACGTCATCCCGCCCCTCCAATTTCCATTCTTCCTCTTTTCTTTGCAAAATTGGCTGAGAAATCTTCAGAAGTTTCAATTATCTGGCCAGAAGAAGGTCCTATTGTCAGTCCTGTAACGATGATTGTGAAAAAAGAGCATCCGCCTGAACTTGATCCCCTTATATCATTTTTAGCCGGAGAAAAAACGGGATCAATATTTAGTAATGCCTCATTTCCAAGCATGACTGGAGTTCCTCCATGCGTGGATCCAGAGGCAGAATTCAATTGGATTGGATGGGATTATATAAATACTCATGACATCGGTGCAGAAGTTGATCAAATTTCATCTGAATTTACCCGGTTGTTTTATGGAAAATCATCATGAAACTTGTCACTGTTGCAGGTCCACCTTCTTCAGGTAAAACATCAGTAATTCTCCATACAATCCGTGAACTTGAAAAAGCAGGCATTTCAGTTGGCGTAATCAAGTTTGACTGTATCTCTCCAGGTGATGAAGAGATATATCAGGCTGCAGGTGTTCCAATCCGTATCGGCCTTGCCGGAAACCTCTGCCCTGATCACTTTTTTGTTTCAAATATTGAGGAATGTGTATCCTGGGGACTAAAAGAGAACCTGGATCTCCTGATTACTGAGAGTGCAGGACTCTGTAACAGGTGTTCTCCCCACATCAGGGGCATCCTTGGCATATGTGTTATTGATATGCTCAGCGGGATTAATACACCCAAAAAAATAGGGCCTATGCTCAGACTTTCAGATATGATTGTCATAACCAAAGGGGATATTGTCTCTCAGGCTGAACGAGAAGTTTTCGCATTTAGAGTAGGTAGAGCAAATCCGTCTGCAAAAATTATAAAAATCAACGGACTAACCGGTCAGGGTGTCCTTCCATTGGCCGATGAGATGAGGAATACTCCAGATACCATAACCGTAAATGATTGTTCACTCCGATTTGCAATGCCCGCTGCTCTCTGTTCATATTGCCTTGGTGAAATCAGAATCGGCAGAGACTATCAGATGGGAAACGTTAAGAGGATGGAATTTTGACCCTTGATAATACCTATCCGGAAATTCAGTTAGATCCTTCTGACAATTCAAATAATAGAAGACCATTCCCTGAAGTCAAAAATCTGACAATAATTGGTGGAACCAATAAATCAGGCGATATTGAACCTTATTCAATATGTTGCCAATCCGGTGATATTATCTGCCTGGTTGGGCCAACTGGTTCAGGTAAGAGCAGGATGCTCGGAGATATTGAATCTCTTGCTCAGGGTGATACCCCTTCAGGCAGAAAAATTTTGATAAACGGTGAAGTCCCCCCATCTTCATTGCGAACCAGCGCAATTGGCTTAATTGCACAGTTATCACAGCAGATGAACTTTGTTGTTGATTTAACTGTGAGAGAATTTATTGCCCTGCATGCAGAATCCCGCCTTATTCCTGATCCAGAAAATATCGTTGATCTTATCCTGAAGACAGCTAATGATTTATCCGGAGAACAATTTTCACCAGATGTATCTCTTACTCAACTGAGCGGGGGACAATCCAGGGCTCTGATGATTGCTGACACAGCCCTTCTTTGTCCATCTCCGGTTGTGCTTATTGATGAGATAGAGAATGCCGGAGTAAACAGGAAAAAAGCATTGGAGTTGCTCGTTAAAGAAGGAAAAATTACATTTGTTGCAACTCATGATCCCGTTCTTGCCCTTATGGGTTCACGGAGACTCTTTTTCAAAAATGGCGGGATTGCGGGAATTATTAATCCTGATGAAGAAGAACGCCTTGCCATGAGATATATTCAAAAAGTCGATGATCAATGGAC
>NZ_DATMYY010000275.1:0-2845 GCF_035560735.1 Methanospirillum sp. | reverse complement strand
ATAATGAGCAGGGCAACCATGCACATATCATCCACAGCCATAATCATATCATCGAGTGTTCCGGCCGGAACATGTATGAAAACCCATATCAGGAATAATAGTGCCAATGGGACGGTAAAAATAAATGAGTACTCAGGTTTTTCAATAAATCCTTTAAGAGGATGAGCCAGCCATTTTTTAATAAATCTGAACTGGTCAAACCTGGCAATCGTTGCAAAGAGTCGCTCTTCGCCTGTCATTTGTCTGACCCTGACATCAGTATATTGGTTCAGCCACTTTGCCTTGACATATTTCACGGCATTTTCATCCTTGATCGAGATTGTATCAATCATCAGGATAAAGATCAGGGATCCTATCGGAAGTACGACGTAACCGATGAGCGAGAGTTCAAAGACCGATGAAGAGCCCATCATACCCATCACGACCATTATGGTGATGAGAAAGAGTGGACCGGCGATAAACACGGTAACATATATCTCACCAACCAGACCGAGAAACTGAAGAAACTCTTTCTGCTCAAACTTGGCTTCCTCCTGAAGTATATGAACGCGGTCCTGCAGAAACTGGGAGAGATCTCCTCCACTCTCCACAGTTGAAAGCATATCCTGAAGGAAATCACGCATCTTTTGAGACGGAGTTGTCTCACTTAAATGTCGTAATGCACTTACGACATCGTATCCGAAGAATTCTGCATCACGAACAACCTGCCTGAATTCGTATGACACCTCTCCGTAAACTGCAGCCATTTCTGATAATGATTTAAGGATTTCAAGAAGTTCGGCCCCTCCTCGCCGCATTGCATACATGTAAGCAACAGCATTATGAAGACCGATATTGATCTTGGTCGTCCTTGTCATCTTTTCAAGTGATGGATAAGCGAGAACGGCTTTGTACCCGATCACTCCGCCGATAAAAAAGACTGCCACTGCAATAATAAGCTGGACAGCCAGCATGATCGGAATGTTAGGATTACTAGTATTGATGTCCAGATTCAGAACATTGTATAATTCAGGTTTCAGCCCGAAGTTTGAGATAAAAAGGAGGGAGGCCAGAAAAAAACCAATTAGACCTGCAATAAGGCCGGTCATCAGCCCGATGAACAGGGCCTGGCGTATATATTGCTCAACTGTGACTCCGGCTCTAATAGAATTTAGATCTTTTCTGACCGGAATGAACCGATCAGGATTTCGTGCGATCCATCGTCTGACAATAAGATCTGTTCTCATGAGGCGATCCTGTCCAGATCCTTGATGTTATCCAGCACCCGTTGTGAATCGATGTAATATGCCTGGATGATCTTGGTAAACCTGATGTAATCGCGAAGATCCTGATCCTTAATTGCATTCAGGATTAATTTGCGACGTTCCATTTCATCAGTAAGGGCTTCCCTGCTCCACCCATGAAGTGTAGAGATATCGCCGAGGACCTGTGATCGTCCTGTATATCGGAATGAATCCATTAGTGGATCGTACTCAAATACAGTATTGACCATGATATTGCCGGTTGCCGGATCAATTCCTGCTATCTCAACGATCTCTTCACTTCTTCTTACCCTGTCAGGCCCTATCTGTATTTGTTTCTGAATGCTCAGGATATTGAGTGCCTGAAGCATGTTTCTTGGCACATTTAGTGGTTCGTTCTCAAGTCGGTGAATTGCAGCATCAACGCTTCCTGCATGCATAGTTGAAAATGTAGTATGTCCGGTGTTCATTGCCTGAAAGAGTGTCTGTGCTTCATGCCCACGAACCTCACCAACAAGGATATACTCAGGTCGCTGACGCATTGCGGCTTTGAGTAGCATAAACATGTCAACCGATGTCCCTCCCTCGGCAACTGAATCACGGGTGATACTTGCGATCCAGTTTTCATGAAAGAGTGTGAGTTCGCGGGTATCTTCAATTGAGATGACTTTTGCAAGGGGTGGAATGAAGAGAGAAACTGCGTTGAGTGATGTTGTTTTCCCCGAAGCCGTCCCTCCGATGAAAACAAGACTCATGTTATTCTCGATAGCCATCCAGAAGTAGGCAAGCATATCGGCATTAAATGTCTTGAGTTCCATCAGATCGATTGGCGTGAATGGCTGTTCACGGAATTTCCTTATAGTAAAAGATGTCCCGCGTGAAGTGACTTCAGTTCCGAATGTAAGTTGCAGACGTGATCCTTCAGGGAGTGTTGCGTCAATGAGAGGCATTGCCGATGATATGTGTTTTCCAGACCGCTGGGCCAGAGTGATTGCAAGAGAGATCAATGCCTCAGTCTCAAACTGGATATTGGTCTTGATATTTTGTTCTTTGCGGTGGAAGAGAAAGATTGGGATGTTATCTCCGTCACAGGAAATATCCTCGATCCAGGGATCTAACATCAATGCGTTGATTCGACCCCAGCCAATGTAGTTTCTGACCAGGAAATATTCTAGTTTAAAAAGCGACTTTTGATCGATAGAGACTCCATAATATTTGAGGAGTTCCATGACCTTGGAGAGGAGGAGAAACCTTCGATCCATCCCGGTCTCTTCGTCGGTAAGAATAAGGACATCACGGAGATCTTCATGAAGCCGCTCAAGCAGTTCATACTCGAACGGAGAAAGGGCAGGTTCATAAAGGAGATACTCCTTCATCCGTGAATTAGTGTTGAGAGAAATATATACTAGTGCTCGTCCTGGATCTGCCCAATATTCTCTGATTAGTTCATATCCGACAGGAACATCTGCATCTACAAGAGATCCATGTTTTTCAAAATTGTACTCTTCAACACCTGCTTTTCTGGCTAATGAGAATTTTTTGAGTAGTTTATTTGAGTAGTGTAAATCTCTGCTCTCTTTATCGGTGCTTAGAGAATTTTTAAG
>NZ_DATMYY010000274.1:0-3030 GCF_035560735.1 Methanospirillum sp. | reverse complement strand
CTTGTACAACATATCAGAAGAAGATCAAGAGACAATCAGATGTTGATGCACCGGAGGTGCCGCACATATCATCAAGGACTTCGGACATTATTGCGGCACCACACAAAAACAGAACTCAGGGGGTTATCCCTGTCGTCCTCTTGAAAACAAAAACGGTAGAAGAAGCATCACTGCGATGATAAGCCAGAACTGAGTAAATATCCCGAGCAAATTCTCCTGGTTACCATCATAAAATCTGATATCAAAATACCTGGTTTTATCCCAGGTAACAACAGTCTGATTCATGCTTTTATTCACTCGTGATCCACCCGGCTGAAGGGATGTCAGGAGCGGGTTATCCACCTTGTAATGTTCAGGAAGGATAATTGAGACCGAACCTGGTTCCGGCAACTGACTCTGGAATGTATTTCCTGATATTGTACCATCAAAGGTGATCGAATAATTTCCTGATGCAAATCGTATACCACCCCTTTCCTCAGTATATGTTTTATTCACACCATTCTCAAAGAGGGTGATATTGGTCACCTTGAGTGGAACCTGCTCACCAAGCGCTCCGCTCTGCATGAATTCATATCTATCCGTGGCATTTACGGCGGCCACTGCATGGTATCCTGTCCCGTCATCAGCAATCTGATATGTGATATTCAGAGCTGACACTGGAATTGCAAGAATAACCAGGATCAGAGTTGTAATGCAGCCAGTAATGACTCTAGTGTTGCTTCGCATTCGATTGGAGGGGCACACTGTTTAATCACCGTTTCTGGGTCTTTGAGGAGATGACCGGTAACCACACAGACCACCTGCTCATCCCGGTCAATAACCCCGGACTCTACTAGTTTCTTGACACCTGCTACCGACGCAGCAGACGCAGGCTCAACACCAATACCCTCCTTACGGGCAAGGTCACACTGCATGGAAAGGATCTCTTCATCTGTAACAGAGTCAGCAGTCCCGCCACTTCCCCTGATAGCAGTGAGGACCTTCTCTGCATTCACAGGAGCTCCAATCCTGATAGCAGTTGCAACAGTCTCAGGATTCTCATCAGGTATGACTTCAGCAAGCCCTTCACGGATGGCCCGGACAACTGGCTGGGAGCCGGCTGCCTGAATACCGGTCATCATCGGCATCTTGTCAACAAATCCTAAGGCCTTAAGTTCCAGAATCCCTTTGTAGACCGCAGAGATATTTCCAGCATTGCCTACCGGCAGAACCATCCGGTCAGGTACCTTACCATCCAGCTGATCAATAACCTCAAACCCAATTGTCTTCTGACCTTCGAGACGGTAGGGATTAATCGAATTGAGCAGGTAGATCCCCTTACTTTCACAGAGATCACGAACCATCTCAAGTGCCCGGTCAAAGTTCCCGTTAATTGAGATAACCCGCGCCCCATGCATCAGGGCCTGAGCAACCTTTCCGAGGGCAACTTTCCCGGCTGGCAATAGCACAATGGTGGGAATACCAGCTTTTGCACCGTAAACAGCAAGAGAGGCTGAAGTGTTGCCGGTACTTGCACAGGCAACTGAACTCATCCCAAGCTGAAGAGCCATGGAGACACCAACTGTCATACCCCTGTCTTTAAAAGAGCCTGATGGGTTCATTCCTTCATGCTTGGCATAAAGCTCCTTCATCCCTAGCTCTTCACCGATACGTTTCAGATGATACAGCGGAGTTCCTCCTTCACAAAGGGAAACCGGTTCGCGTTTTACAGGTAGGAGTTCACGGTACCGCCACACTGATAGGGGACGGGAGAGCCAGTCTCTTCGGGTGATATTGATAGATGCGAGATCATACCTGACCTCTAGAAGATGACCACATTTCCTACAGGAATAAAGAACTGTGTCAGCCGGATATGTTTCTCCGCATTTGACACATACGAGATCAAACATGGTTCATGAGGTTAGTGCTTGATCTACTTCATATTGTAGGGAGAAAACAACCTGGCCACATGATAGTCCCTGACTGACGACCGAAAAAAAGAGTCAGGCAGGTTTACCAGAGAACTCTTCCCTGATTTCAGAGACACGCATCTCCTGAAACTTCAGATTTGTCTCCATACTCCTGATTGCAATGTTGATATCATCTGATAGTTTCATAGAGGGATCAGAAAGATCATATGTAGCAGAGAGGAGCTTGAGAAGTCGTTTGGTTATCTCGACACTTTTGACCAGACGACCATATTCATTGATAAGTAACTCTTCAAACCCGCCCTCCTTTGCTTTCTTCATGTCATCCTGAATCTGCTGCCTCCTGTTAATGACACCTTCAATCGCAGAATAAAGTTCAGAATGGGTTACCGGTTTAAGGATGTAATCCTCGATATACATCCCATACTCCTGTGCCTCCTGGGGTGTAAGTTGCTTGGCTGTAAGCATCATTACAGGAATATCTTTGGTTTCAAAATTCTGCTTGACCGCAACGAGTGTCTCCCATCCATCCATTGGCTCCATCATTATGTCAAGAAGGATGAGATCAGGAGTGACACTCTTGAGAAGTTCAATTCCCTCAGGCCCACTGTTAGCAGAATAAACAGTATAGCCACCTCGCTCAAGCATTGTCACAAAGATATCCACGATGAATGGACTATCATCGATTACCATTATGGTGGCCATCAGAAACTCCCCCCAACTTCCTCTGCAATATCTCGCAGGGATGCAGTGACTGTCTCCATGTCCGCAGTTGGATCTATCAGAGTAGTGAGGAGGATTTTATCTCCCGCTCCCATGATGATCAGTATACCATCAGACGTCTGAATTGTCACCATCTCCGGTGACTGGACCTTAATGATAACTGCCGCAGACTCCGCCGAGGCGAGAAGAGTTGCACACATCGCTGCAAACCACGCCTCATTAAAATCTCCCGCGGCATGCTTTCCAAGCATTATCCCGTCCCGTGAAACGAGAGCACAGAGCCGTACCCCACCTACCTTTGTGATATCCTCAATGATACCGGCTATCTTCTCCTTGAGCATGTCTGGGACCCGTATTATGCAGTAACTACGGTATAATCTCCGACGTAGATATATAATAT
>NZ_DATMYY010000273.1:0-14517 GCF_035560735.1 Methanospirillum sp. | reverse complement strand
GTATCGTTCTCCTGCAGATGGTTTGCGTGATCATCGTAATCACGTATTTGATCATGAGATCACGCTTTTTTATCGATTTTCAGAACAGGGCACTCACCTGGAAGAGTTCAATCCTGATGATTCTGCTCTTCGGTATCGTCTCCATATATGGGACTGAAAGCGGAATCTATGTTTTTGGTGCCCAGATCAATATCAGGGATCTCGGCCCCATTGCAGCGGGTCTGACCTGCGGACCCCTGATCGGGCTTGGGGCAGGTATCATTGGAGGACTATACCGGTACTTTATTACTGGGGGAATTTCTCAACTTGCCTGCACCATCGCTCCCATAATTGCCGGCCTTATAGGTGGAGCAATCTATCTCTTCAACAAAAAGCAGTTCATTGGCGTTAAAGGTGCTGTCATCATCGCCGGTTGTATGGAACTGATACACATGGGGCTTGTACTTCTGCTTGGAAAACCATTTGAACAGGCGCTTGCCCTTGTCTCAGTGTCAATACTCCCGATGACCGTTGCAAACATGGTCGGGATCGGGATATTCTCCTTCATCTACATGAATCTGATTCAGGAACGCGAAACCGCCAATGAACGTGATAGGATCAGAACAGATCTTCAGCGAAAACAAGCAGAACTCTCTATTGCACGCGATATCCAACTCAGTTTTCTCCCTGATACAATTCCCTCAATAAATGGATACCAGATTTCACCAGCAAGCCTGCCAGCCCGGGAAGTTGGGGGAGACTTTTACGATGTCATCATCCCGGTTTCTCAGGATAAAATAGGTATCCTGATCGCAGACGTTTCTGGAAAAGGAGTTCCTGCAGCCTTATTTATGGCCCTCTCACGGACTATTACCCGGGCCAATGCAACATGGCATAAATCAGCGGTCAATGTGATCACCGAGACAAACACAATGATCTGCGCTGATGCACGATCAGGTATGTTTGTCACTCTATTCTTCGGCGTACTGAATCCAAACAGACGGACATTCACCTATGTCAATGCAGGGCACAACCACCCGCTCATATTCAGGGATGACGGCACCAAAGAGGAACTCACCACTACCGGCCCCGCGCTCGGGATCATGGATGATGTAAGATATACAGAACAGACCACAACCATCAATCCGGGTGATATCATGGTCATGTATACTGACGGTGTCACCGAATCTGTAAACCGAAACAATGAGGAGTTAGGTGTAGAACGGCTGGAGTCAATTGTACACGAGCATCGTTGCTCTTCTGCTGAAGAGATCAGGGATGCCATCATCAGAACAGTAAATGTGTATTCAGACGGACAGGATCAGTTCGACGATATCACGATAATAGTTATGAAAGGAGAGGAACACGGCAGTACCTGTAATGGAACCTAACTATTACCAAAATCATTCCGACAAACCGATACCGGACAAAGGCAGACATTTACTATGGATGATGCAACAACATTTCTTGATGCTGATCCCTTCTCCAAACAACTTGGAATCAGACTGATAAGCGCTTCACCGGGAAAATCAACCCTTCATCTTGATATTTCAGATAAACATCTCAACAGTCATGGAACAGTCCACGGAGGGGTGATCTTCTCCCTCGCTGATGTCGCCTTCGCAGTTGCCAGCAACACAAGCGGGATCCCGGCTGTTGCAATCAATACCAGCATAACCTACATGAAAGCCGCTTCATCAGGTGCCCTGATTGCAGAGGCAAAAGAGTTCTCATCAAACCCGAAACTCGGATCATATGTCGTGGAAGTGTATGATCAGAATCGGGAGAAGATTGCTATTTTTCAAGGACTTGCATACCGGAAGTCTCCAAAAAGATAATACAAAAAAAATACAGCCAAATGGCTGTTTACTGTTTTTTAATACCCACGCAGTTCAGACTCAACCTTGCGAAGGTTCTCAATCCGCTTCTCAAGTGGAGGATGAGTGGAGAAGAGGCTTGCAAGAGTCTTGCCTGATATTGCTGGAATAATGTAGAAGGCGTTTGCACCTTCTGCTGCAACCTTTGCCTCTGCAGGAATGTACTCCATGCGGCCGCTAATCTTGGTCAATGCAGAGATAAGTGCTTCAGGATTATTGGTGATATATGCACTCCCTCTATCTGCAGCAAACTCACGATACCGGGAAAGAGCCATCATCAGGAGTGTTGCAACCACCCAGACAACGGCGGCCACAATACCTGCAATGATCCAGGCACCTGCCCCTCCTTCACGACGGTCAAAGATTGAGGCAAAGAGGAAGTTCTGCATGATCATCGAAGCGATCATGGCAATGAACGAGGCAAGTGTCATAGTGAGGATATCACGGTTCTTGATATGTGAGAGCTCATGGGCTAAGACCGCTTCAAGTTCCTGCTGATTCAGGGTTCTCATAATCGAATCAGTCACTGCGACCACTGCATGAGTCGGGCTTCTTCCGGTAGCAAATGCATTAGGGATAGGTGACTGCATCACTGCTACTTTTGGTTTTGGAAGACCTGCTTCAGTACAGAGTTTTTCAATCATCCTGTGAAGGCCAGGCTCTTCATCCTCTTCGACAATGCGGGCACCGGTGGACATCATAACCAGCTTGTCAGAGAAGAAGTACTGAACAAGTCCCATGACAACTGAGATGACTATAATAAATCCGATACTCAGTTTGAGTGCCATGAGGATGCCGATAAATACAAGATATACCAGGAGGAGCAGGGACCAGGTGATAAAAACCCGGTAGGTCAAACCCCAGTCACGTTTCCAGATCATGGTATATACGTATGCGAGCACGCCATCATAAACATTATCTGCAAAGCTCCGGATTATCCCGAAAATTTCACCTTCTTCTGCAGAACGAGCAGTTTCCTGAAGAGAAACCTTATCAGGAGAAACAGAATAATCAACCAAAACTCATTCTATCGGATTGATTGTACCGGTAACCCCGCATCTGAACTGATAAACCATCAAAATCAACCTGGTACCATGAAGTCTATCGGGTTTATCGGGTACGGGCAGATGAACAGTATGCTTGTGGAGGGATTTTTACAGACCTCTGCTCTTAATCCAGAAGATATCATCATTAGTACCAGAACCAGGGAAAAGGTAAACCCGCTCCTTGAAAGATATCCTGAAATCAGAATTGCTAGTTGTAACAGCGAGGTGGCAGAGAAAGCAGACCTGATCATAATTGGAGTAAAACCCCTTGAGGTTGCCGGGATCATCAAAGAAATAAATGGCATCAGAGGCAATGAAATTCATATCATCTCTCTTGCTGCATGTGTCAGTACTGATCTGTTAGCACAGACTCATCCAGGTAAGGTAACAAGGATACTCCCTTCAGTCTGTTCAACTGTTGGTGAAGGAATCACACTATGCTACCATCACCATAGAGTAGATCCAGATAGTGCCAAATATGTTGAGGAACTCTTCGCAGCGATCAGTACCGTTAAATTGGTGAAAGAGGATCTCTTTGAACCAGCAGGAGACCTGATGAGTTGTGCCCCAGCTTTTCTCTCACGGATTTTTCTTGAATTCGCTCTGGCAGGTTCACGCCATAGTACACTTACACTCAATGAATGCCTTGAGATGGTCGTATCCACTGCATTCGGTACAGCTCTCATGCTTCAAGAGGGGGTAGAGCCGGAAGATCTGATAAGAAGGGTAGCCACACCAGGTGGAATTACAGAAGAAGGAGTGAAAATGCTTGAGAGCGATCTCCCGGTTATGTTTGACAGACTCTTTGAGACAACACTGGCAAAGTATGATCTGGTCAAAAGCAGGGTTGCAGAGACTGTCAGGAAAACACCCTGACCATTACAACAGGAATCAGATACAAATCAGGAGATAAACAGATAATATGCAGTACGCTTCAGGTACCCAGGGAAGGCTCTTTTATATCAGATTTGATCATGGAGAGGATCTCCTTTCAGAACTGCAAACCTTCATAAGGGAGCATCATATTCGATCAGGAATGATCCATCTTATCGGTGCCCTTTCACAGGGAAACCTGGTTACCGGACCAAAAAAGACAGTTCTCCCCCCTGATCCGGATTGGCACTCATTTGACGAAGCACGGGAACTGATGGGTATTGCAATGATAAGGGAGGGATCGGATGGACCTGTACTCCACTATCATTGTTCGACAGGACGAGGAGATTCCACCCTCACCGGATGCATCAGATCAGGAACAAAAGTGTACATCGTAATAGAAGCAGTTATTACTGAGTTTGCAGGATTTACGGTGTTTACTGAAAAGAATGAGGAAATCGGCCTCGAACTTCCCATGCCACGCCAGAATCAGGAGTAAAGATCATATATATCATTAATTGCGGGAGACCCCAATCCTGCTTTTTCGAGATTCAATGCGAAATCCTAACGACTGAAGATATTTTTTTGCACTACCAGAAGTATGGAGGAGGACTTCAACCAAGTCATCCTGCTCATCCACGTCACAGTACAACCTGAATGAGTCAATAACCGAACAGGTGAGACCTGTATCTGAAGCAAACCTTACATGCTTGAGATAACTGGTCCCGTAATATTGTGCCCTGAATTTGTCTGCAGATCTGATATACACAGCATTGGTTCCACCACCACGGCCCGGGACAATTGCCATGTCAGAACCCGATGTCATCAATGCCAATATTGAAGATCGGTCTGCAAGTGCCAGATCAGCCATGATGATAGCTAGTGGCCCTGTGTTTGCGATGCAGAAGATATCAATCGCCTCGTTTAGACCCTGATCCAGGATCTCAACCCGTACCTCCTCCCCATCAGGCAGAGTAAACGGAGCAGTTGAGAGGACCAGCGGATCGCACCCGGCACTCCTTATAGCAGATACAACATCACGTAGCATGGCCAGGGCAAAGATCTCACGCTCCTCATCACTAAGTACACATGAGAGACGTGTCTTGGGATTTTTCGGTTTAAAGGGGATTACTACCGGAACTCGCATAGTATCACAAGCCAACAATGACCGCTGATACATGGTTAGCCGGAGTATGGGTTAAAGGAACCTGAGATCTGTCCTCGTCAAAGACCGATTGATTACCCAGTACTGCTAAAGTTAACCTGAACTTTCTACATATGCCACCTGATATCAATCCATCCATAAGGCAACGCTCAAAGATTATTCATGGAGAAGAAGGGATCATCACCTTTTCCCGCAATGTGTTCCTTCCTCTTACTTTTGTCTGCCAAAACCACTGTGGGTACTGCACTTTCAGGCAGCCTCCCGGCGCCGGATGCCTGACCGGGCCGCATCAGGTACAAGAGATCCTTACAAAGGGTCAGATGTTCGGATGCACAGAGGCACTCTTCACCTTTGGTGAAAGACCTGAACTGGTACCCGGGTTTCAACCTTATCTGAAAGCCCTCGGCCACTCCACCATCCTTGATTACTGCGAGGAGATGTCAAAACGTGCTCTGGAGGCCGGACTACTCCCGCATACCAATGCGGGTGTCCTCACCGGTGAGGAGATGGAACGACTAAAACCCCTGAACGCAAGCATGGGCCTGATGCTTGAGACAACAGCAGACATCCCTGCACACAAAGGCTCGCAAGGAAAGGCCCCGGAGGTGAGGATAGAAATGATAGAAGAGGCGGGAAGACAGAAGATCCCGTTTACCACCGGGCTCCTGATCGGAATCGGTGAGACACGGGAAGACCGGAGAGAGTCACTCCAGGTAATCAGCGATCTGCACCGCAGACACGATCATATTCAGGAGATCATCATCCAGAACTTCTGCCCAAAACCAGGCACTGATATGGCAGCATACCCGGGGGCAACCACCGAGATCATGAAGGATACAATAAGTCTGGCAGATGAGATACTACCAGCAGACATCTCAATTCAGATACCCCCTAACCTTGCCGACTCCCGTTCACTGCTCAGATTTGGTGTAACTGATCTCGGCGGGGTCTCACCCGTAACCCCTGACTATGTAAACCCCGAACACCCCTGGCCAGGAATTGAGGAACTCAAAGGTCTGACCAGCGGATACAGCCTGCGTGAGCGTCTGTGTATCTATCCGAAGTATATCAGGAAAGGGTGGTATTCACCAGGACTGAAGGATTATATCATGAGGCTGGAGAACAGAATCACTGAGAGAGGAATGCAATGAGCATGGAGACCCCCCTGTATGAGGGGAAGGCCAAATCAGTGTACCAGACTGAAAATCCGGATGAACTGAGGGTTGTCTTCCGCAATGACATGACCGCTTTCAATGGTGTCAAGCACGACCAGTTTGAGAATAAAGGGCGGTTCAATGCGACTGCATCAGAGTTCTTCATGCGCCTTCTTGAGGAGAATGGAGTCTTTACCCATTTCATCAGCAGGCCAGACCCTGATACTATGATCGTCAAAAAACTCCAGATGATCCCACTTGAGGTAATTGTCAGGAACGTTGCTGCCGGTTCGATGGTGAAAAAATACCCGATACAGGAAGGCACTGTCCTAAATCCACCGGTTGTTGCGATCGATTACAAGGACGATGAACGCGGGGACCCGATGATCAATGATGAGATTATTTATGCGTTAGGAATTCTGAATCCTGAAGAACTTAAAACAGTAAAGAAAGCAGCCCTTCGCATAAACGAGATCCTTTCAACATTCTTTGATGAATACGGGATCAGGCTGGTTGACTTCAAACTCGAATTTGGGAAGACAAAGGGTTCCATTCTCCTTGGCGACGAGATCAGCATGGACTCAATGCGGCTATGGGATAAGAAGACTGGAGAGTCGTTTGACAAGGATGTGTACCGGTTTGAGAAAGGAGACGTTATGACCGCATACCGTCGTGTCCTTGAGAGGATCATCCCGGGATTTGGAGGATAAATCCTTTCATTTCCCCTCAGTTATGTAACTCCCAGTAACCAAACCAGAAGCATTGCACGCGGGATACCCTGGATCAGGAGAAAAATTCTTGATTTCATGGTTCATCACAGCGAAATTCGTTCAGACAGGATAGAATGATAACATGAACACAGAGCAGGAAGATGCAGTAAAGGCGTGGGCAGAAGAGTATGCAAAGGAACATGGATGGATCCTTAACCCTGATGATAAACAGCGCGAGACTGTAATCAAAGGACTCGCTCGCAATACTGAGCGGTTCGGCTTTAGATACTGTCCGTGCAGGATCAGGTCAGGAGATCCTGAAAAAGACAAGCGTATCATTTGTCCGTGCGTGTTTCACCAGGATGAACTGGACCAGGCTGGTCACTGTACATGTAATTTCTTTTACGACAAAGAGGCGTAACCACCTCATTTTCCCTGCTCTTTATATCTTTTATTAATTCAGATAGCAGAACCCTGCCAACTCATTTCGATATCTTGATACGCTGTATGCTCCTGATTATGTACCACAGGAAGCAGACATGGGATCATACTCTGCAATTCTCTCGGATGGATCCGAGTACGTAAGAGAAGGGCTTGTTGAGAAGTGGCAGCGATGGGTGATCCTCATCGTGCTGCTTGTCATCCAGGCCTTCACAATCTGTATCATTCCGTTGTTCAATGGATACCTTGTCAGGATCTATGGATCAACCAGTAATGATGCTCCCAACATTGATGACTACAAGCGCCTCTTTGTTGACGGCTGGAAATTGAACATTGTCACCATCCTCTACATGATTCCGGCAGTTATCGTCGGCGTAGTGCTTGGTCTTTTAAGCATTGCTCCAATTATGGCGGCAGTTCTTGGAAGAGGTCGTATAGACGAGATTCTGGGTTTTATTGCAGGCAGCATCGGGCTGGTTGTTACCGGTCTTATCTTTGCGATCATCACTCTGATCATGTACATGGCTTTTGTCCACTTCTCAAGAAGCGGCAAAATCATTGATGCTTTCAGTGTCGGTGAAATTACAAAAAAGATCGGAGATGGAATCGGCTGGGCTTCCTATGTATTCATGTGGGTAATCATCTGGATCATCTCGATGATTCTCTGCGTAATCATTATGGGGCTCAATGTTATTCCACCACTCGGTGTTACCGTTGGTATTGTGCTCACCCCTCTGTGGGCAGTGTTCATTGCAAAAGTAACCCGCAACGTATATGATAACAAACTCTGATTAAAATCAGGGTTCATATTTTTCCTTGTTTCCGTTAGTCTGGTTTGACTACCAGAACAGCAACATGGCTCTGGTGAACAACACCAGTGCTCACACTGCCAAGGATAAGCCTTCCAGCCATACCTTTTCCACTTGATCCAACTACAATCAGATCATTGCCATGTGACTGGGAGAACTCTATCAGGCCCTCAACTGCATCCCCGACACGGGTATGAATCGCAACTTCATGGCCTTCTTCAGTTGAAACTGTTTTGATCGCATCAAAGAGTTCATTCTCTTCCATCTGAAGAAGACTTGTATGCATCGCATTGCCATTTTTCTGGTGAACAACGATGTCCTGTTCAGCACACTGGGCATAGATACGCGGCGGTATAACGAAGAGAAGATCCAATGTTGCATTCAATAGTTTTGCAAGCCTTACAGCATCGCGTAATGCTTTCATGCTCTCTGGTGAACCATCAACACCGATGAGAATCCGCTTGTACATAGAATTTCTATCTGTTGCAGGGCATTAAAAGATGATGAAATGACCTGGTGACCTGGCGAAAAAAATAGGTGGATGAAGCGCTATCTAATATGCCATGATCCGTGCACCGGTTTTCATACCCCTCATTGTCATACTGCTGTTTTGCGGCCTTTTTACCGGATCGGCTTTAGCAGATCAGATTAACCTCTCTGGAACCGACCTGCTCAGCAAGGTCAGTTCATCACTTTCAAATGCACTCGATGAAGTGGACAGTAATATTTCAGATACTGCAGGGGTGTTCAGTGGTGAAACACTAAAGACAGCATCTGCAGAGAAGATCGTAGCCAAGAACAGGATGAATATCCCCGGATGGGCTGGAGTTGTTCTGATGGCAGGTAATACTACCCTCACTACGCTGAATGAATCATATGCCAGCCCTGATAAAATTGAGATTATAAAACGCGATCCATCAGTATTGAATGCAATTGCAATCCTCAAACCGCGGACTGGTAATGCAAATCCACGTGCCGGGGATAATATGATTCTTGTCACACGTCCGGCAGTGGTGGATGAACAGAACGGAGCGGCAATCGCAGTTCTACTTTCATCTCCCTTCTGCAAAGCAGTCATTGATCCTCAGATCAAAGATACTGATGCAATAGCGATGGTGATGCAGCCTGATGGTACAATCCTGTATATATCGGATTCATCCGAGATGGACAAAATCCCACCAGACAACTATGTTACCGAGTACCCATCCTTCAGGGATGTAAAAAAGGCCATGATTAAGGAGAAAGAAGGGCACATCTCGTATGAACTCTGGCGACCTGACCCAACAGAACCCAAGGGAAGAGAAGCATACTGGAACACTATTTATCAGAATGGTGCAGAGTGGCGTGTCCTTATTGCACAGGCTATCAGATAACCAGTAGCAGGGCGATCTGAAGACAGAGATAAACCACATAAAATTCCTTTTTTTCTGAAATTCTGATGTCGGCAGTAAGGAATCAGATCATGATTCTGGGAGAAGCTGCCAAACAAGTTCATAAGAAATTTGTGAATCTTATCCTGAAATTCCCTGGAGTCAACTTGTCAGAACCCGGAACCGACTCATTCACGGTTACTTCAAGGTTGACTCGCAGCTTCTTTTTATGATGGCAACTGTTCGCGTTAATATCTTTCATCGCCAAATAACCAACATAATTTTAGAGATACAAAAGACTCCCTGCTCAAGCGAGGATTGATTTTGATTTAATTCGTTCTAAAACCTGAAAATTAGCAGACAAACGGAAAAAACGGTGAAAAAAATTATGCCAGCCGGAGCAGGGCATCTTTCCCGCTCATCCCAATCGTTATGCCAAGGGCTGTCCCTGCCTGATTCACTGCAACGATCTCACCAGAGAGAAGTTCATCAATAGTGCTAACAGAAGGCGTTGAGACCGGTCTGACCTTGGCTGCCGGTAGATGAAATTTATCAAGGGCAAGTACGTCAACTGCTCCACAGCCGACAAGACCTTTCTCCCCCATTGCAAAGACAAGATTTACAGGGCCAATAGGTATAACATGACCCATAAAAGTCTTGCTACCCACAGAGAACGATTCAGATGCCATATCTATATCTCAGCCCTTTTGAATATATCAAAGATGGCAGAGCACCGCCGGTCAGGCATTTTTTTCTGACATACACCGGTTTCCATTGTCCGGTAGTACTGCTCAAGGTCACGCGTGATCTGATCCCAGTCATGTGCAGAAGTATAATGCCTAGAAGCCACAGGATCCGGGGGGTTCTCAAGACAATACCTGATACCTGAAGCGATATCCTCAGGAGTCATGGCAGAGAGATATCCAAGACCAGGGAGGACATGGGCTGATGCAGCATTGCGAGGATGATTTATCGTAACCAGTGAAAGCCCGCATGTCAGGGCTTCCAGAGCAGCTATTCCAAAACCCTCCCGTTCACTTGGGAGAACAAAAATCCGTGATGATTTCATCAGAGAAAGAACATGCTCATGCTCTGCAATAAATCCGGGGCAGGTGATATGAGCAGAAAGACCATACTTCTGAATTTTGTTTTGGATGATATCAAAATCCGGACCATCACCAATGATAATAGCATGGAAAGAAGGAAAATCAGAGATCAATAGCCTTACTGCTTCAACCACAAGTTCCGGGTGTTTTTCGGGGATGAATCTTCCAACAAATATCAGATCTGATCTTTCTGCTGCCGGGGGAACTGCAGCAATTGCTGCGACATCAATACCGTTTGGAATCAAAACCACATCACCATCATATCCGGTTTTCTTTACCTGGGAAGCGGTAAGTGGTGATACCGAAATGATTCTGGGACTCATCTGAAGGGCTGTCCGTTCGATCAAAAGCCCGGCAAGGCCACTGAATCCCATGTACAAAAACCAGTACCTGCCCCAGAACTCATGCCATGTAATCACCAGGCATCGTTTCTTTAGCAGACAGAAGAGCGAGAGAAGGATTGCAGGAAAATATGGAAAGTTCTGACAGTCAAAGATCTCCATGTCAGATCTTGCAAGATGTTTAGTTAGACCGAGGGTGTAACGGACTGCCTGAAGAATTGAACGGCGTCCTTCAGTATAGAGTCCCATGGCAGGACAGACACCGTGAAGCACCATGCCTTCACGTTCAATAACGTCAGGCCCGGCCCAGTATTTCATTCCATACAGATGGACCTCATGACCGCGGGCAGCTAGCCGTACACCTAACTCATGAATCCGTTTCTCAACCCCGCCGATAGTCTCGGGGTAGATTACATCATAGATATAGCCTATCTTCATCAGAAGACTCCAAAGACCACTGGCGGTACTCCTGGATAAGTTCCGATTAGGATTTATCCCTCCCGGTATATCAAGATCAAGAACCCTGATGAGATGTATCTCCTGTATAAATCATGAAAGGTCAGATTTGTCCCGCTTTTGCCGAGATGATCTCTGCCATGTCACCGATATGATCCAGGAAGCAATCTGGAACTTCTGGCATCCTGAAGAAATTATCCTCTGTATCAGGGATCCCAGAAGTGCCCATGTCGCAGCTGCATGTGAATCCAGAGGAATAGTTGTCAGAAAACTCTGGCTTCCAGAAGGAACCAATGAGGACGAGTTATGGCAGACCTTTACTCTTCTTGTAGAACTGGCTGAAGAAGGCGAGGAGATCCTCTTTGATATTACGGATGGACACCGGAGCCTGCCATTCATTATCTCACTTGTTGCAACCTGGATGAAAGAGGTGAGGAGGGTAAAAATCATCGGAGTTGTGTATGCAACACAGCCTGACGAGCACGGGTTCCGGCACATCGTAAACCTTCAGCCGGTTCTACAGGTTATAGACTGGATGGCAGGGGTTCGTGCTCTTTTGTCACATACAGATGCTGAAAAGATCGGTAATCTGTTCACCGGACTACAGGGGAGTATATATAAGGCAGGACATGAACCAGAGCCACCAAAACATCTGACTGGCTGGTCACATCTACTCGGAACTTTCACAAAAGCAGTCCGACTCTCTAGACCGGTTGATGCCATGTATGCAGCATGGGGAATCTCTCAGGACTTACCTGTTATCAGGAATGAAATCCGAAGATTTGCACCAGCACTACTACCTGTTGTAGAAGAACTTGCAGAGATCGGAGAGATGGCCGCCATTCCAAGCCCGGAAGAACTTGGCAGTGAATACCTCTTCATGCAGCTCCGGCTGATCAAATACCAGATCGATCATGGTCTTGAGATGCAGGCCATAGCTCTCTCCCGGGAATGGGTTATCTCAGTCTCCATGCTGGTTCTTGAAGTTGATGAATCCTGGCTTGATGCAGACAGACGTCATGCAGTCTCACGAACCCTGACCGGGCTCGCACTCACCCTCCAGGGCATTTCTTCAGAGACAACACCGTTTACGCACATACTTCTTGAAAAGACGAACTGGAAAGAGATGGTCAGGATCTGGGAAAGGGTTTCAGATCTCAGAAACGATCTTGCCCATTGTAGTATGAATCGCAGAAATGAAAGCCTGCGATCTCTCCTTCAGCGGACCCAATCGATACCTGATGAGCTTGAAGAGTTTGCACTCCATGCAGGTGTCACGCTTAAAACCTGAAGTGACTGGTTCGAGCAGGAAAAAATAGACCCAAAGGGTTGATTATCTTTTATTCTTGAACTGGGGCATCATCGCCCTTATTTCGGAGCCAACCTCTTCGATAAGGTGCTCCTCGTCTGCACGGGTAAGGGCAGTGAAAGTCGGGCGGTTGACCATGTTCTCAAGGATCCATTCCTTGGCAAAAGTGCCGTTCTGGATCTCTTCAAGAACCTCCTGCATCGCCATGTATGACTCCTGACCGATGACACGCGGACCCCGGGTCAGGTCACCATACTGGGCAGTGTTGGAGATTGCACTGCGCATCTTGGTAAATCCACCCTCATAGATGAGATCAACGATCAGTTTGGTCTCATGCAGAACCTCAAGATATGCCATCTCGGGAGCATATCCTGCTTCAACGAGCGTCTCAAACCCTGCTCTGATGAGTGAGGTGATACCACCGCACAGAACAGCCTGCTCTCCAAAGAGATCAGTCTCGGTCTCTTCACGGAAGTTTGTCTCAAGAACAACTGCTCGTGTGGCACCGATACCCTGTGCATATGCAAGAGCAACCTTTCTGGCACTGCCTGATACATCCTGGTGGATTGCGATCAGAGCCGGAACCCCCATACCCTCGGTATAGGTCCGCCTGACCATGTGACCGGGTCCTTTTGGTGCGACCATCACAACATCAACATCTTCTGGCGGAACAATCTGCCCGTAGTGGATGTTGAATCCATGGGAGAACATGAGGACCTTGCCCTTGGTAAGGTTGGGTCCGATAAAGGAGCGGTAGACCGCTGCCTGGTTTTCGTCAGGGATAAGAATCTGTATAACATCAGCTTTCTTTGCTGCCTCTGCAACCTCATAGACCTGGAAACCCTCGCTCTTGGCAAGGTCCCAGCTCTTTCCCGGTCGCAGACCGATGATTACATTCAGGCCGCTGTCTTTCAGATTCAGTGCCTGTCCTCTCCCCTGAGAGCCGTATCCGATTACTGCAATCGTCTTCTTGGCGATTGCAGACGGATCGACATCATTATCGTAGTACTTCTGGATCATAGATGACCTCTGTGTTCTCCTGATAACCTGTTGGGAAGGAAGGGATATCACTTTTCCTTCTTTTCATAGTTTTCAGATAGTCAGTCCATATCATTACCACCCCCTGGTGCAGTTACGCGCATCATCTGGTGCATGATATCACAATCCAGATCAAAGTGGTATTCAGACAATGCCTGTTCAGCAGGGTTAATCACCGGAGAAAAATCATCAGATAGTATGTTTGTCTGGTCTTTAAATCTCACAAGAACAATCCTATGCCTTTTTCTCACGTTTCTATTCATACCATCGGTTTTTGCCGGAGGGGCAGGAGCAGGATTTGGAGATTATGGAGATTTTGGCGTCTCAGAAGGGGCACGAATGGGTGCAAATGCCCACTACTTAGGCCTTATTCCGGGCAACATTTCTGCAACGAGTTCAACCCCAAGAGTGATGACACCATTGCCCACCGCAACTCCTAAACCAACAGTAACACAGGCCCCGGCATACCAGAATAAAACAACAACAAACGCAACAACAGAAGGCAATCTAACCAATTCTTCAATTGTTGCAGATAATTTCACCAGTTCTTCAACAAATAACAGTGAGCCAACATTAGGAGATCTTATCAGAGCAGGAGACTGGAACGCAATCACTGCATATCATGACCAGAAACGGACAGAGCAGACAAACTTCCATGACACAACCGGAGTAAATAAAAGTCAGGGGGAGGCAAAAATTCAGGATACTACAAAGACCAAAAATCAGAATGACTCTGCCCTTGCAAGCGATGACGACTCAGTAGTTACTGTCGTATACCCATGCACATGAGATGTTCAGAAATCACATTTGATTTGTGAGAACGGCACTATCTCACCATTTTTG
>NZ_DATMYY010000272.1:0-2742 GCF_035560735.1 Methanospirillum sp. | reverse complement strand
TGGGATGACTATATCCTCTTTTTCGGACCTAGATCTCTCGCCACCTATTCTTCGTGCCCTCTCCGATATGGGATTTGAAGAACCCACGCCGATACAAAAACAGGCGATCCCTCTCCTCATGGCCGGGCAGGACATTGCCGGCCAGGCTCAAACCGGTACCGGGAAGACAGCAGCGTATGCAATCCCGGGCATCGAACGATGCAAGGAGGAACTCAGGGCAGTTCAGGTCCTTGTCCTTTGTCCAACCAGAGAACTTTGTGTGCAGATCGCTGCTGAATACACCCGCCTTCTCAAATACAGAAAAGATATACATGTACTTCCGATATATGGCGGTCAGGCGATTGATGGCCAGATTCGTGAATTAAAACGCGGAATTCACATTTGTATCGGAACTCCTGGACGTATTCTGGATCATATTGCGCGCACGACCCTCAGCCTTTCCAATGTCCATCTTGTTGTTCTTGATGAGGCTGATCAGATGCTTGACATGGGTTTCAGGCCAGACATTGAAAGTATTCTTTCATACGTTCCCCGTGAAAGACAGACTGTTATTTTCTCAGCAACTCTTCCAAAACCAATACTTCAGATATCACGCAGATACCAGCGTGATCCTGAAATGGTCCGGATTGCTCACAAAGAACTGACTGGTCCGGGAATTGATCAATATTTCATTGAACTGGTTGAAGCAGCTAAAGATGATGCTCTCTTCAGGCTACTTGATCGGCACACACCTTCCAGGGCAATGGTTTTTGCCAATACCCGTAGGATGGTAGATCTCATTGCAAGCAAACTAAAAGCTCAAGGGTATCTTGCAGAAGCTCTTCATGGTGACATGAAACAGCGTGAGCGAGATCGTGTAATGGGTGGATTCCGACATGGGTCTATCAGTATTCTTGTTGCCAGTGATGTAGCAGCCCGTGGTATTGATGTTGAAGATGTTGAGATGGTCTTCAATTATGATCTTCCCCAGGACATTGAGTACTATATTCACCGGATTGGGCGGACAGCCAGGGCTGGTAAAGGTGGAAAATCGGTAAGCTTTGTTATGCCACGCGACCGTTGGAGGATGAAGGATATCCAGCGGCAGACCAACACACACATGCACCGAATGTCTATCCCAACTGCTGCAGAGATTGCAGAAGCACGGGCAAAAGAGACAATATCCAAGATTAAGACTGTTATTGGAAGTGAAGACCTCACAAAATACCAGGAAGTAATCGAGAGTCTCGTTGCAGAAGGGTTTGATCCGGTACAGCTGGCTGCTGCATTCCTGAAAGAAAAGAGTGCCTACACTGGATCTTCTGGTGCGAACGAGGTAGCGGGTGGTGAATTCTCAGAGCAACCTGGTTCAGCCCGGTTATTTATCTCTGCAGGACGCAAAGATGGATTCAGTCCTCGCGATATTGTTTATGCAGTATCTTCAGCATGTAACATGCCTGAACGTGCAGTGGGAGATATCCAGATGTACCCTGCATATTCCTTTGTTCAGATCCCATCATCGTATGTAAACCGGGTAATTTCCCGGCTTGATGGAGCAGAGATCAGGGGAGTCAGAATCGGTGTCAGCCCGGCTAAACCACGCCAGCAATAATTTAGCCGAACCTTTTAATCAAATTCTCTCTCTTTCTCTTTATTTTTTGGTCTATCCATTAATACTGTACTTAAAATCTGTGAATTTGAAAGTTTGAGTTTCCGTTTATTGCTTCAACCAATGTTCTGACCTGTGTATCGATAACATCCTGTCTGATACTATGTTGGTACTCTTCAATCAGTCTTCGAATGAGCATCTCTGAAAGGATGCAGCGTTTTTCCCCGCATTCATATGAATCTTCTCTGATTTCTCCGGTATTAATCAGATCAAGAGTTACGAGATCAATCATCCTGGTCTTCCAGCAGTTTACAAGATCGGTTGCCAAAGATCGCTTTCCCCGGTTAAGCATACCCTGATCTGGATCGAGATGCACTCCGATGAGTGTCCTTGTGCAGTCTGTGGTGAGCATAGCATATCCAAAGGAGAGAATAGCATTAACCGGATCACGGTATGGTCTGCTTGTTCTTCTTTTATAGTTCAGGTCCGGTGAAATCAATCTGCTCATAATCTCATAGTACATATCACCAATGAGCCTGTCAACTCTGCTTATTTCATCAATTTTTATAAGACTGTCAAGTTCATCTGCTGCTTGATTGAGTATGTCCAGTTCACCGCTGAAGAGAATTTTTCCGTCTCCTTCTTCATTCCAGCGTTCAATAGTCAGCATCCGTTGACGTACCACTCCTTTTGCACAGGCAAGAGCATAACTGAAGGGTGCAGCCCGGGCTTGATTATCCCGAATGGTCTCGTCCATTGTATATCCATAGGGTTTCAGATACCCAGCTGGTTCGCCATCAGATTCAAGAAATGAAATAAAGATGTGATTGTTTAGAAGAGTTGTGATCGCTGATGTCTGAATCTGATGCCCTCCCATGATCATCAAATGATCGAGATCAGTGAGTGGGATATCGGTAGTAGCGCCATGGTACTGAATCGAAAGGATTTCCCGGGTTGCCTTTATGTGTGATCCATGCCCCGCTACAACCTTCCATATTGGATATCCAGTTGTGTGGTTCATGGTATACCTGTGTATGAGGTCAATGACCTATCGTATGAGAACATATTTTTTATCCGGGGCGATTTTATGAAGTGAAACTTTTATTTTTCATTAGATACGATGTATATTCAATTTATGGGCTTGAAAGTTTGGA
>NZ_DATMYY010000271.1:0-10540 GCF_035560735.1 Methanospirillum sp. | reverse complement strand
ACTCTAATCTATCCGGAGATCTCTGTTATCATGAGATTTGATCTACTTTTTTCTGGATAATTGATGTATGCAACTTTTTTCCCTGAAATTGCAGGCCATGCATCGTTGCCGGTGTCATTTGTGACCCTGAACTCTGAGCCTGATGACAGGTTATATCCATATATATCCCATTGCCTGTTCCTTTCGTCTATCCATACGATAATATCTCCAGAGATTGCAGCAAGCCATTGTCGTGATGGATTTGTTGTTACCTGAATCTGTTTCCTTGTGGTCAGGTTTTCTGCCACAATATCAAAGTCACCGTGTTTACTTGATTGCCAGACTACCCATCCGTCTGAAACAGCAGGAAACCAGTCCTGTGAAGAGGAATTCGTGATTTCGATCTCCTGATTGAGAGGGATGTTATAGACATAGATATCGCCTTCCGATTTCGGCCCTCTCCTCCAATCCTCCCAAACTACCCAGTCCCCGTCAATATCAGGCTGCCACTGGACATCTGGTGCTGTGCAGATCAACTGCTCTTTTCCGGTCGTGATGTTGAATAATGCAATATCGGGAGATATGTTTCTCTCAGTAACATATACGATTCTGTCACCAGAAATATGTGGAGTGGTCTCCCGGTCAGTATGATTAGTAATCTCTGTGAGAATTCCTGAGGTGATGTTTTTCAGGTAAATATTCCAGTATCCTGATCGTTTGTCCTGCCATACAACCCGATCTTTGTCAATATCTGGTCTGTATTGATTACCTTCTTCTTGAGACAAATCCCCGTTTTCACCTGAAGATGTGTTGATAAACAGAATATCTGCATTATGCAAATCTGTTCTGCTCTCATACGTTACCAGGTTCTCATATATTCTGGGAAAGACCGGTCCACCCGGATCTTTATCTGGTTCCTGCCCGGAATTCTGGATAAATAGAAGTAATACGATTACCGCAATTCCTGCAAGGGCAACCACCAGGTGTATCTTTCCTGGAGTAAATCTGCTCATATGAGATCTTTTGCAACCTTTTTCTCTGTTGAAGGTCCAAAAAAGGACAATCTGCCAAAAACCTGAAACATGGTCTTCATATAAATCACGATCAAATATCGAATATGGACAATTCCCTGCCTGATAGCGGAATACGGTACCCGCTCCCAGGCCCTGGGATCCTTATTGCTCTTTCCTCAAGTGGATGGCTTGGCCTGCTCTCGCTTATTTCTTTTGGGGCAGATGAAGGTTATACATTTCTTGGAATCATCGCTATCACTCTGCTGTTCAAGTATGCCCTGCTCACCGGCCTAGGCAGATATACACTAGCAACCGGAAAAGACATTTTTGTAGGAATCGCAGAAATTCCAGGCCCTAAGAACTGGGCAGTCTGGCTGCTCAATGGTGTCTATTATTTTGAGATCTTCATGCTTGGATATTCCTCTCTTGCAATGGCAAGGCTTTTTACAGAACTGGTTCACGTAACCATTCCCCCGGTTATCTGTGTCTTTGTCTTTTTTACTGCAATATTTCTCCTGGTATCAGTCAACTCGTACTGGTTTTTCAGAAAGATCCTGATGGGTGCTATAGGGATTATCATGGTTGGTCTGTGTGCAATGCTCTTTGCCATGCCACTCTCGGGACATGATGTAATCTTTCTGAAACTTCTGGACCTGAGCACGTTCATGAGTGTGTACGAGTCCTCGATCATTATGAGTGGTGTTGGATCTGGTTTTTCACTCCTCTTCTACTCGGTCTGGCTTGTCAACCATCTCAAAGGTTCAATGGTATCTGGTCACAAAAGAGAGTTCCTGGGGCGGATAAGATTTGATGCTGCACTTGGTATGTCCTCGCTCTTTATGCTATGCATCCTGTACCTCTCAGTTGGGTACGTCTTTTTATATGAACATGGTCTTGGTGCACCTGAATCAGATCTTACGCTTGAGATCGTCCTCATGGTAACCAACCTTGGTATCTTCGGTAATAGCCTGTTTGTTCTCGTCTGTTTTGTTGCCCTGTTTAGCAGCATGCTTGGTGGCGTTTATGGGAGATCAAGGGTTCTTCAGGTAACACTTCCTCGAACCATTCCCGGGTTTGTGATGACCAGGAAGGTATATCTTGCAACAGTCCTGGTTCTCATAATATCAGCCTTTGTTTCCCAATTTATCTGGTCTATGGACCTTACGAGAAGTTTTATATCAATACGGCTCATGCTCTTCAGCCTGGTTGTGGGGATTCTTATCTGGATCGATCGTGGCTTATCTTCTGAGGATCGTGGGTCAATATGGTGGTACGGAATCATGGCAGTAGGAGCAGGCATATCATTTCTGATTGGGGTAAGCCTGCTATCATGGCTGATGAATTAATAATAAAAAGGACCAAAAATAGATAATCTAAATTATCAAATTCACATTACCGGATTTATTACATCTGGCCGCCTGGCTCTCTCCAGGTAGCATACTTTTCCTGCTCAAGAAGTGTGTCAATAATTATAAGTGCAGCCATAGCCTCAGCAACCGGTACGATTCTCAGTGCGATGCAGGGGTCGTGCCTGCCACCTACAACAATAGTTCTGGGATTTCCTTCCAGGTCAATTGTGCTTTGAGGAGTAGATATTGACGGGGTTGGCTTAATAGCAAGTTTTATTGTAATATCCTGCCCGTTAGAGATACCCCCCAGGATTCCTCCGGCATTATTTGAGAGATATCCACCAGGGATCATGGGGTCATTGTGTTCAGATCCAAACATCCGGGCTGCCGCAAACCCTGATCCGATCTCGATCCCTTTCACACCTCCGATGCCCATGAGTGCACCGGCAAGCAGCCCATCCAGTTTTCCAAATACCGGATCTCCAAGACCAGATAGACATCCGGTGATGGTCAGGCTAATTACGCCTCCAACAGAGTCTCCCTGATCGCGGGCATCCCGGATCTCCTGCTCAAACTTTGCAGGATCAGAATTTCCATGAATTTCAACGATTTTTCCTACAATTGAGATATTCCGTCTCTTCAGGCAGATTGCAGCAATGGCCCCGGCAGCCACTCGTCCTGCCGTCTCCCTACCTGATGATCGTCCGCCTCCCCGGTGATCCCTGATGCCATACTTTTCAAAATATGTCCGGTCCGCATGTCCCGGTCTGAAGAGATCACGGAGATGATCGTAATCTGATGACCTCGCAGTTTCATTTCTGATAATGAGACCTATCGGAGTTCCAGTGGTCTTTCCCTGGAAAACGCCTGAAAGGATCTCCACGAGATCTGATTCACGCCGTGGCGTAACCAGGTCAGAAGTCCCAGGCTTTCGCCGGTCGAGAAATGGCTGGATATCTTCAGCAGAAAGTGATACTCCCGGTGGGCATCCATCAACGACTGCCCCGATGGCTGCACCGTGACTCTCTCCAAAGGTAGTAACTCTGAATGAGCGACCAATTGTGTTCAGAGTATCCACCTCCGTACGGTATCAGCCGGAACATCAACACCGGTCAGAACTTTAAACTGCTCGATAAGCTGGTGAATAAACATTTCAGTTCCCGGGATAATGCTACATCCCTTTTCAAGAGCTCCCCGTAAAAGAGGCGTCTCTGCAGGAGTGTACACGAGATCAAATACGTGCATATCAGGTGTCAGTGATGAGACAGGTATTGGTGTCTGATTTGCTGCCGCTGTGTGGGATTTCATTCCAACAGATGTTGTATTGATGACGAGATCCGGGTGATATCTGGTAAAATCACTCAAAGCCCCGGTTTCCACACCAAAATGCTTTCCCATCTCTCTGGCCCTTTCTACCGTCCGGTTAAGGATTATTGGAGTAAATCCCCGCATGGATGAAGCATACACAGCCGATGCTGCAGCCCCTCCTGCACCTAGGATGACAGCCACCTCGCCACTTATTCCTTCAAGAGGGCGGTAAATGCCTTTCCAATCAGTATTGAATCCATACCGCTTTCCATCAAGGAGAAGAATGGTGTTCACTGCCCCGATGACTGTTGCATCCTTTCGTATTTCATCAAGGAGCGGAATGACTCTCTCCTTATGAGGGATGGTCACGCTGAGGCCCCTCACTCCTGCCTTTTCAGCAGCCGGGATAAATTTTGCCGGGTCAGGACATTCAAACCAGGTGTACCTGGCTGGAATCTCTAGTTCCTGAAAGAGCCTGTTCCAGATGGGAGGAGAGAGGCTGTGCATGCAGGGGTTCCCAAGGATTCCATACAACCTGATTGAGGGATCGGGAATCGTTGCCTGAAGTGGCTTATGGGCTGCAACAGGAATCGGCGTTGTGAGCACCCAATTCACAAGTTTCTGCCTGGCATTGATCTCGTCTGAAAGGTGTTTCCCGGGCCTGATGATCTGAAGGATCTCAGATGCTGCCTGCCTGGGAGTTTTTCCGGTTGAGTCATACACAAGGTCAGCAGCTGCCCGGTATAGTGGCATTCGTTCGGCAAGGGTAGTGTGAATCTCCTCTTCAAGGGGGAGCCCGGTGAGGGATGGACGGGCAGTTCCCCCGATCCGCTTTGCTATCATCTCTTCGCTGCTGGTAAGGAGGATGATCTGACTTTTTCTTCGAAGACATTTGATATTCTCGGATCTGAGAATCGCACCTCCGCCGGTGCTGATTACTGCAGGTTTGTCTGAAAGTTTTGCAATAATCCTGGATTCAATTGAGCGAAAGAGGTCCTCTCCTCCTTCAGCAAAGATCTCGGGAATGGTTCTCCCCTCAGTCTCTTCTATGAGGGCATCAAGATCAAGATGCCCAAATCCAAGCGTTGCTGCAATATTCTTCCCGATACTGCTCTTCCCTGTGCCACGATAGCCAATCAGCACGATCCTGCGGTCTTCCATACTGCTCTGAACTCCTCCCAGAAGTCAGGATATGATTTAGTCACGCATCCGGCATCAAGAATGGTGAGGTCGCCGACTGCTGTTCCAAGAATGGCAAAACTCATCGCGGTCCGGTGGTCACGTTCAGGGTGAATTACGCCCCCTTTAAGTGTTCCCGGGATGATTTTAATCTCATTCTCTGATGCTTCGCATTGGATTCCAAGTTCCTGCAATCCGTTTACGATTGCTGCAATGCGGTCGCTCTCTTTTGCACGGAGATGGTGAATTCCGGTAATCTTTGTTGGTGTCTGTGCTACGGCTGCGACAACTGCTACTGTCTGGACAACATCAGGACAGTCTCCCATGTCAACCTCTATTCCTGATAGTGCACCACTCCTGGAGACCGTGACTTCTGATTCTCTGGACTTGATTGACTTGTTCCAGGTAATGGTGCACCCCATTTTTTCCAGGATATCAAGCAACCGTTTGTCACCCTGTTCAGAATCAGGATTCAGCCCTTCTACCGTAACAGTGCCCTTTGTTACAGCTGCCAGGGCAAACCAGTATGATGAAGATGAGTAGTCACCTTCGACTGTATATGATGATGGTTTGTACTGCATTCCTCTTGGAATCTTCCAGACAAAAGGTTCTGTACTCTTCTGTTCTGGTTTAATTCCAAATATTTCCATCATGCCGGTTGTGATCCTGATGTATGGTTCTGATACCACCTGGCCGATGAGGGAAATTGTGGCATCATATTCTGCATATGGAGCTGCAATCAGCAGTGAGGAGATGAACTGGCTTGAAATGCTGCCATCGGCTCTGATCTCTCCACCTGTAAGTGTCCCGTCAATGATCAATGGCGGGCAGCCCGGGTTTCCTGAATAGGAGATCTTCGCACCTGCATCGTTGAGTGCTTCAACAAGCGGGCCGATTGGTCTCTCCTGCATTCGTGCACTGCCAGTCAGGGAAACCGGTCCATCAGCGAGCAGACATACTGCTGTAAGCAGCCGCATACTTGTCCCTGAATCGCCGATATCGATCGGTGTATTAGGGGCACGGAGTCTCCCTCCTGTGCCATATACCGTGATCAGATCCTGTTCCCATACGATCCTGACACCAAGTGCTGCAAGAGCACGGGCTGTAATCCGGGTATCATCAGCATCGAGCTGACCCTTTATTGAAGATATCCCGTTGGCGAGGGCAGCAATGATCAGGGCACGATGGGTATAACTCTTTGAAGGTGGGGCCCTGATCCTGGCATAAACCGGGCCAGACCTGCCGATGTGCATATCCATTATAGATTCTCCATCTGGTTTTGCCATCTCCGGTAGCAGCCAAGATGCTTGATGGGAGCGATCTGCTGCAGTTCTGCTACTGATGTTTTCCAGTTACCCTCGCACTGAATATCAAGGAAAAAGACATATGTGCCCATACTCCGCTTTGAAGGCCGTGACTCAATGCGGGTGAGGTTCACTCCTTCCCGCTTGAAAGGGGTGAGGAGATCGTAGAGAAGTCCTGCCCTGTTCTCATCAGGATCAATGATCAGGCTGCACTTTTCCGAACCCTGATCTTTTTTTTCCTCTCCTTCAGTCTGTAGTGCTTGTGAAGAATTGCCAGGACTTATCTGTACAAACCGTGTGATGTTGCAGGCATTGTTTTCGATATTGGATCTGATGAGTGGGATCTGGTGCCGTGAAGTAAGCCGTTCTGAGATAATTGCTGCAGAACCCGGATCGCTTTTCTGTGCAATGGCACTCGCAGCATTACTCTCTGTATGGATCACCGGGACATTCAGGTCTTCTATTACTTTGCTGCATTGTTCATGGCTCTGAGGATGGGCATAGATCCTGGTTATCTGGTCAGAGGTCCCAGCAAGACAGTGATGGATTGGGAGGTAGGATTCAAGCGTTATTGTCACCGGGAATTGCATGAGACAGTCGAGCGTTGATGTAACACCTCCTGCCTCACTGTTTTCAAGAGGAACAAGACCGGATGTTCCGGTTCTGACAACCTCGGCAAAAACCCTGCCTATTGTTGGAACCAGAACAATCTCGTCTGCTCCGATGAGTGTTGCCATCTCGTGCGAAAATGTCCCTTCAGGCCCGAGAGTGACGATCTTCATGCCTTCACCATCGCAGCAATGAGTTTGTCAGTCATTTCCAGAGATCTGTTACAGTACTCGCCAAACCATTTACGATCTGCCAGGAAGAGTTCTGCAAACGCATCAGTATCTCCGGATTCTATCACATTTTTCAGGTTACCGGCAGCCTTGCAGCAGGTTTCAAGTACGTGGGATACCTCAGGATTCTGACTCAAAATGTCTGCATACAGCATGGGATCCTGCGCCAGAATCCTTCCTGCCACAGAGGTCTCTATCCGGTAGATTGGACTCATAAAGAGTTCGGTCTCTTCAGGCGTGATGGAGAGGAGTTTCATGGTTTCTGCCATCACAAGTGCCTTGAAATGTGTCAGTCCCTGGATGACAGCCATCATCCTGTCATGATGTTCGGGGGTGGTAACCGTAACCTGTGCTCCCTGGTCTGAAAAGATGTCAAAGAGCAATTTGATCTGATCATCGCTGCAGCGTCCCGGTGTAATGACGACGGTCTGACCTTTGAGTGATTCAGCTGTCGGCCCGAACATTGGGTGCATTCCGATGACATCGGCTGCACTCTCCATCATCGCTGTAACCGGTCCTGACTTGAGCGAGGTGAGATCACTGACGATCTGCTCTTTTTTCAGGAATGGGGTGATCTCTTTGATCACCGGTACGGTAGAGTGGATAGGCACTGATATTATTACAAGATCAGACTGCTCTGCGAGGTCGCGGTTTGTGAGTTCGGTTTTTCGCCCACTCACCCTGACCTCATGACCGGCAGTGGTGAAAACACGGGCAAAAAATGCTCCCATCTGCCCTGTCCCGCCGATGATCCCGACCTTCATCACTTCTCCAGGATCGTCTCGTTGACAGCCATCCCAAAGTGTCTTCCTGCAGTATCAAGAGCACCAAGGACAACATCGCCGGGGTTGAGGGCTGCAACTGATATTGCAGACCCGTCCGGTTTAGCCAGCCGTATTGTCTCTGCATTCTGGAGAATGATAGTAACTTCTGCTCCCTTGTGTTCTGCCTCGATAAGAAGAAGCGGACGCTGCTCTATCTTTACTCTCCCTACTGTTGCTTCCCGGCAGGATCCTTTTGCCCCGTTTACCATGACCCGGTTTCCTGCCTTGAGATCGGCAAGGTAGGCAGTCTTCCCATCCGCAAGTTTCAGGTAAGCATGAACAGCACCGGCATTTACCCTGAAAGGACGTGGAGCCACATACGGATTCTCGAGCGTCTCGGCGTGAACCAGGAAGAATCCTGAAGAAGTATTGCCGACAAGCATCCCTTCCCCGTCAGTCATCAGGGAACAGGTATCAACACAGACCCGGTCTCCCATTCCTGCAGGAGTTATCGCAGTAATCGTGAGAGGGATCAGATCCTGTCTGCATCCATGACCCTGAACGGCTTTTGCCACATCACGGATAACTGCCGGATCTTCAGTCTGGAGTAGTACTCCGGAAACACCTTTCTCAAGGATACCAAGGGCCAGTTCTGCCTCGTGCAGATTCTGTACAACTGCAATGACCGAGTCAGCAACGGCAACCAGATTCTCCAGCGGAATGACGGTCCAGTCAGGTGTATGAACAATGACCGGCATCCGCTTTGCAGTCTCCATCGCCTTATCCTGATCTTCTGTGCTTTTGATTGTGATCTCAGCGATATCCTTTCCCAAAACCAGATCCCCGTCTGGTGCTATGGTGGTGATTCGCCCAAGTTCCCTGACCGGAGCAGCAGAATCGGTTACGATTCCGTCAGCACCAGATTCGAGGGCTACAATTGCAAGTTCCTTGTTCCATGGTCTGACATCGACCAGGACCTGTTTCATTACAGGTCCTCCGGCTTAGCCTTCCCATGAACAACCTTGCAGACTTTATCTACAAATATTGCAGTATCTTCCCGCTGGAATGCATTTCTTCCCATGCAGACACCGGCACAGTTTGCGACATGGGTTGCCTCATTGATGGTCTTCAGGGTTTCGAGATCGCCGGCTTTCTCTCCGCCTGCAATGAAAACAGGTATTGAACTAGCCTCAACGATCTTTTTGAAACTCTCTACATCCCCGGTGTAATTGGTCTTTACCATGTCTGCACCAAGCTCTTCAGCAACTCTGACTGCATGGCCGACATGCCGGGGGTCGGTAGGGTTGATGCCTTTTCCGCGTGGGTATACCATTGCAAGAAGTGGTATTCCCCATCTGTTACAGTCGCGGACAACCATTCCGGCATCCTCTATCATTTTTGACTCCTGCTGAGCCCCAAGGTTGATATGAATCGAGACTGCGTCTGCCCCAAGTGAGATAGCCTCTTCTACTGTGCAGGTGATGACCTTGTCGTTGGGGTCAGGATTCATACTTGTTCCGGTTGAAAGATGGATAATGAGTCCGATATCGCGGCCATGACGACGGTGTCCTGCCTTGACAAGCCCTTTGTGAAGGATGATAGCATTGGCACCTCCGTCAGATACTGCACCGATTGTCTCGCTCATATTGAGAAGACCATCTATCTGTCCGAGTGTCATCCCGTGATCCATCGGAATAATGACAGACTTTCCGGTATTTCTGTCCATGATCCGTTCCATCCGGATCTGTTTGCCGATCATCTTACACACCCTTCAGGATCTCAAGCGCTTCGTGTGCACTCTTTCCTTCATGCACAATCAAGGCACATGCACGGACGAACTGGGCGGGATCAGGATGCTGGAATGCGTTTCTGCCAATGGAGATTCCTGCAGCTCCACCTTCCATTGCACCCTCGATAAGTTCCAGCGTGATGATATCATCAGTCTTTGAGCCACCTGCAACCACAACAGGGACCGGACAACCCCGTGTAACCTCCCGGAAGGTATCAGGATCTCCGGTGTAGTTTGTCTTAACGATGTCAACTCCAAGTTCTGCAGCAACGCGGGCTGCGAGCCTGACATGCTCGACAGCATGCTCATCCTTGATGTTTTTCCCTCTCGGGTACATCATGGCGAGGAGTGGCATTCCCCATTCCATACATTCTATAGAGACACGACCAAGATCTGCGAGCATCTGCGCTTCAGAGTCAGCACCGATATTCACATGAATTGAGACAGCATCTGCTCCCATCTTTATGGCGTTGGTCACAGAGTTGACGAGAACTTTCTCGTTCGGGTCTGGTCCGATGGCGGTGGAAGCTGAAAGATGCATGATAAGTCCCACATCATGCCCACGTTGCCTATGTCCGTATAGTGACAGGCCAATATGGCCGAGAACAGCATTTGCTCCGCCTTCTGCTACAGCATTAACCGCATCAGGGAATTCGATCAAACCCTCTAAAGGACCAAGGGATACTCCGTGGTCCATCGGGACTATGATCGTCTTTCTCGTATTTCGGTTCATGATACGTTCCAGTCTTATATCTTTACCTCTCATAATCGATCACCATGATATGGTACAGGCGATCGTGCCTAGTACCAAAAATACCTAAAATAGCGAAAACCGCTAAACGGCCAAAAAGAATGATGCCAGACTCCTGTTTTCAGAAGAGCAGTTAAACTCTCTGAAACAATTGATAGCATCGTAGAAAGGCAAACGGATGCTTCGCTCAGACAGGTTCCATCGGGCCCTGCTGAAGTCCGGTTGCTCTTCATTACCAGAACGTCGCTTAGAAGAATATAAAAAT
>NZ_DATMYY010000270.1:0-14590 GCF_035560735.1 Methanospirillum sp. | reverse complement strand
TGGAAAGTGAGTCAGACAGTGAATCTACAAGTCTGAACTTAAGGAAAACTTTCCACTCATTAAGTGGAACCTCCATGAGCATTTGGTTTATTTTGCTCACTGCCGAAATTTGATGAACATTTACCCGGTTTGAACTCCCGGATCCGTTGATTGATGACAGAGTATCCCAACTGATGTTTGGGTACTGCGAGTTCAGATCATTCCATGAAAGGATGTGGGTAGTATTCCAGGGATCCCTGTTCTCAACCTCTGTGTAATGAGAAGAGGCAATCTCTTCTTCTATCCTGTATACGGCACTGGTATCACAATCTGCTTCAGTTTCATTCTCGTTCATCAAGAGGAAGATATTTTTGATATGACGCAGGTATTCCTCCCTGATATTTCTGCTTCCAGTGCTATTGCGGAAGTAGTACTCGCGGTCAGGCAGACCAAGTCCACCCTGTTCAACCTGGGGAATAATCAACGAGGAGTTGTTGGGATCCTGGTCTGCATAGTAGAGAAAAAAAGGAAAAATTCCCTCCTGGACCAGCAGGACAGAGACATTCATGAGATCGCTGTGAGAAGATATCTCATCGATCATGGCTAGTTCTCCTTTGAGCGGAGAGAGATTCTGGCGATCGATGGATTCTGTATCCAATCCGCTTGAGTAAAATTTTCCGATCAGGCTCTCTTGGCCGGCAGCATAATCATCAGCCTCATGCTCAAACAGGATTCGCAATTGCTCCAGGGTTTTCTCCTCAACCTCTGTAAAAGCAGTGTATGAACTCTTGTTTTCCGGAACCGGATGATTCTCAATCCAGGCATTATTTACGTATCCAAAGAGATCATCTCCCGGGTTTACCCCGTTATCAAGGGTGAACGGGCCTGACATAATAGTGGTATTCGCATACCCTGTCTGTATCATGCAGGGGAGAAGGATAGCCAAAAGCAGCAGAATCTTTACCATTCACATACTCTCTGGATGGGAATTTACACGACTATTGATTTGATAAGGGTGAAGAAGTACACCCGACTATGCTTTCATCTCATTGAAAGTATCCCGGGTTGGTCTCCGAATGAGAAATTCAGACAGAACTATTAGTGTTTAAAGTATCTCATCCTTCTTCATTACAAATCCGATATCGAAAAAAACTGTGATCCTGGCCATTTTCTGAGTACGGGAGACGAAATCCAAGGCCTAGTGGGATTATCTGGACGAGGACAGGAAGTGAAGAGGAGATCTAGACAACCATAAGAGAGGATATTTTCCTAATCAACGGGGTTGCCCAATATGAGATCATCCCATCTGTTACCTCAATAGCGGAAGTTGAACTGGAATCATGAAAGAAACCATTCCGGTATGAACCATCCCTTTAAATCAAGAAGAATATCAATTCTAACTAGAATCCAGGTTAAAACAATCTCTTCAGATGATACCAAAAAAGGGGTTTGTGTCTTTCCAGATACTTTTTTTATCCGCTAAAGAACGGAATTGTACTTACCGTTGCATTAGGATCTTTCTGCTGGATTTTTCCACGTGCACAGGTCTGATTCCGGGAGTCATAGCAGGTATCCGGACCACAGGGCTTAAGATCCAGGTCCCTTCCCTCGAATACCTTACCTTTGCAACATGACTGAGTAGTCAGGTTGTAACTCTTATCACCGCAGACGCCCCATTTCATTCCCTCATAGACCTTACCATAACTGCAGGATTGAGTAGTGAGATTGTAGCATGTGTTTCCACCACAGATACCCCACTTCAACCCCTCATAGGTGTGCTTCAGGCAACATGACTGGTTTGAAGGATTATATGTCCCGTCCCCACACTCAGGGAAACATGGACCATCAGTTACCTTCTTAGAGCAGCAGGTTTGAGTATCCATATTATAACATGAGTCACCACATTTGGAGTAACGGGTTCCTTCATAGACCTTGCCATTACAACAGGACTGGTGTTCAGGATTATAGGTTGTATCTCCACACTGGAGCATCTCGGTATTTGCAGCCATACATGATGTAATCCCGGTGAGAAGAACGATCAGGACACCGGTACTAAAAAGGAGCAGAGATCGCTTCATCACATATTCGTTCACTGCATGAGTTCATATCTTTTCAGGCAGCCAGTATGATCTAATACCTAAATTTTTATTACATCCCTCATTAGGATACCTGCCATTATGAATTCAGAAGACTGTTGTCCCCAATACTGCCACTTGCATCAAGACAGAGAAGTTATGGATCAGTGCCGGATCTGCAACGCAGCATGCTGTGAAAAGTGTCTGCATCAGGGTACTGGCATCTGCAGAGACTGTCTCTTCAAAGGAGCAGTGATTCTGGTAATACTGATGATCATCATTTCGTATACTGCCTGGTTAGGGCTGCTTTTATAGAAGATTTAAAAACCCAGAGAGATCATAACGAGAAGATAACATAGTTTTCCAGAAGAGGACCGTGCATCTCATAACAGGGGACGCCGAATTACTGGATACTAGTTAGGAGACTAAGTCTCCTGATCAGAGATTTCACTAGGTGATGAGATCGGTACTTTGAGCATACACGAAATATTCGCCGAACATCATGATCTCATCTTCTAAAGCAAAGGAAAATGTATGAGACTTTATCATGGGATGCTTAGAATCACTCCCCTATGAGGTGCTTCTTGCAAAGATCTCTTTCAAAGAAGCACGGGAATATCTTGCGAGGTTTCCAGAAAAATATGATGTGGAGCCTGGCTATAAAATGTTTGAAGTGAGGATCATCGGAGTTCCTCCAATACGGGTTGCAGTAGACGGGGATGCAATAATCTTCCCTTTTACCAAGCCTTGTCATGGAACTTTTTTAGTCAAGGTACCTGATGGCAGAGAGGAGATTGAGAGGCTCAGAAAGAAGAGGTAGGATCACAGGCATGAGACCATATATACTGGTTAATGTGGCTGTATCAGCAGACGGAAAATTATCTACCCGGGAACGCAGGCAGGTAAAGATCTCGGGTGCAGATGATTTTGACCGTGTTGATATTATAAAATCAGGTGCAGACGCAATCATGGTGGGGATTGGCACTATTCTTGCTGATGATCCGTCGCTCACTGTAAAATCACGAGAACGGATTGCGGAACGGCTCAGCACAGGCAGGCCCGAGCATCCTATCAGAATAATCGTCGACAGCAGGGCAAGAACACCCCCTGATGCAAAAATCCTCCACAAAGGGCCGGGAAAACGAATAGTTGCAGTATCTTCTGCGGCTCCGGAGGAGAGGATTGCTGCGCTCAGTCCTCATGCCGAGATCATCTCCTCTGGATCTGAAGCGGTAGACCTTGCAGCATTAATGGAGACACTCGGCAATCAGGGGATACAGCGGCTCATGGTTGAGGGAGGAGGAACACTCATAGCAGGCCTCTTTAACGCAGGTCTTGTTGACCAACTCAGCATGTTTATTGGCAATATTATCATCGGCGGATCTAGCGCTCCCACTCTTGCAGATGGACCTGGGTGGACACAGGAGACCGATTTTACCAAACTCGAACTTATGCAGATTCAACAGTTGGATCAGGGGGTGCTGATCGACTGGAAAGTCAGACGATAACCAATATTTATGAAAAATAACGGCGATTATTCAATTTCGGTTACAATAGAAAAAGAGATTGTATGCAAAACCAACTCCCTTAATAGATTTAAGGGGAAGATATAGTAGAAATTGGTGGAGCAGAGTGGAAGGCGGAATTTTTATTGTTGAAGATAACCCGGTGATAAACGATCTAATATCGTGGAGGCTGACCGAACTGGGATTCTCAGTCATGGGAACTGCGGAGGATTATCTGGGTGCACTGGAAAAGTTAGAGCAGTATACTCCGGATAAGAGGCCAAAACTAGTGCTTATGGATATTAACCTCCCTGGAGAGAAAGATGGGATTATGGCAGCAGAGGAGATTCAGAATAAGTTCTCAATCCCCATTGTGTACATCAGTTCAGTCATGGATGATCCAACAATAGAAAGAGCTAAGCTTACCAAACCACGGGGATTTATTGTAAAACCCTTCACTGACAACCAGCTCAAAGCAACAGTTGAGATGGCACTGCAAAAATAAGACTGATTACCAAATCTTCAAATCATTCCAATATAGTTCCGGAGGATTTGAAGACCAGCCTCCCCACTCTTTTCTGGATGAAACTGGGTTCCCCAGACAGTTCCATTCCGTATTGATGATGCAAACGGGTTGATATATTCGGTAGAGGTCACCCTGTATTGGCCAGGTGTGTCAGCCCAGAACGAATGCACGAAGTAAAAGAACGAACCATCCGGAATCCCGGTATAGAGTGGATCATCTGGCTGTGACAGTGAAACCTGGTTCCAGCCCATATGTGGGATTTTACACCCGGGAGTTCGTTTGAATCGGCGCACGGTTCCTGGAATGAGACCAAGACCTGCAGAAAGGCCGTGCTCTTCAGAAAAATCCATGAGCATCTGCATACCCAGACAGATACCAAGAACAGGTACCTGTCCCTGCGCTTCAAGGAGAGCTGTTTGCAGATCAGAGAGTCTGGCCATACCCTCGTGAAAGGCGCCAACCCCGGGGAGGATAATCCCGTCTGCAGCACGGATTTCATCGAGATTTCCGGTGATGCTGACATTCCCACCAACTTTTTCCAGAGCTTTGCTGACACTACGCAGGTTACCTAGACCATAATCAACGATTGCGATCTTACTCATTTCCCAGACCTCCCTGATCTCCTTCCTCTTCCGGTCTGGGCGTCATGCCTGGCAAATGATTCAGGCTCCTCCTGACTTCGATCATTTCTGACACGCCATGTTCCTTCAGTCATCCATGACTCAGGTAGTTCGTGCCTGACACGCCATGCTTCCATCTTCTCTTCCCATTCCTTCCAGAGTTCTGGAACATGGCTCTGAATCCTCTCAAGAATGGCCATGTCACTTGCGGGACACATATAACATCCCATCCGGTCGACTCCGTGGGCATACATCTCGTTATACGGCGCCTTCTCCCTGAAGATATAAAGCCAGACATGCATGGCAGTCCAGTTATGGATAGGAGCCAGACAGATCTGATTGCGGACAAAAGCATTGCGCCAGACACGGGGATTTTTTGCACGGGATGCAGACTCGTACTTCCGCTGCCCTACAAACGAGACACACTCAGCCCAGGTACTCTCGATAAATTTCCTGAGCGGTTCAAGCTTGGCGGTTTTGCAGCACCACCGACAATCCACTGCCGGGGGACCCTGAACCTCAAACTCACGCCAGAACTCGCCCATTGAGTCAACCATGATGCACTCAAGCTCATACTTTTCTGTTACCTGCCTGACATTCTCATATGTTGAGGGAAACTCCATACCTGTGTCGATAAACAGGATCGGCAGTTTCCGAAAGGTGTTCATCACTACAAGAAGGCTGGCAAGGCTGTCCTTTCCTCCTGAATAGGAAACACTGGTTGGCAGGTGTTCATAGGGGCCAATATGTTCCTCAATAAACTGCTTTGTTGCAGACTCAAGCCGAATCAGCACATCCTTGTTTGCTTCAACCACCTCGTCCCATGTTGCAGATCCAGGGGTGAATTGTGATCTGATGTTCTTACGGCTTCTGACGATCTGCCCGCGTTCCATCGCAGACGCCTCATCAGCATTTACCTTCATCCTTCCGACACCGACACATTCACCCGATCTGGTGAGCATGAAAACCTCATCACCTGCTGCGATACCAGGATCACAACTGACAAATCCAGGAGCTAGAAGACTTGCTCCTTCCCTGATTGATGGGCCTGCACCATCATCAACGATCACGTACCGTTTTTCAGGTTTCTGAATAAGGGCAGATTCTGGACGTGGGAGTGCATCCCATCTCCCAGTCTCTGGAAGATATCTAATCGCTCCTACAATTGCCCCGCCAACCACAACCTCCTCCATCCGATCCTTGTCAGGAACCTTATTGACAAGAGCCGCCCAGCCATCCGGAATCAGAGTTATACCAAACCGATCAAGGAAGAGATTGTTTATAAATAGGATATCATCTGGAAAGGCAGGCCTTGCATCCCCGGGGGGGGTTACCGGAACTGATCGCGCTTCAGCTCCACAGGCACACCGGTCTGCCATGACCGGAGCATGACAATTATCGCACCAGTGTAGGAGAATTTTGCCGTGATAGAGTCCACCCATGCTGTTGTAGTTATTTGTTCCATTCCTAGATACGATTATGGACAATGGCTAGAACCAAACAGGGTTTGAAATCCCGATTATGTCATCAGGAATGATTTTACGGTACACAAAATGTCCTGAATTCTGCATAGTCCAGTTAAGCTATTCATACAGATTGGAAACCCTAAAATCAATGATCATTTAATAATTCATCGATATGCCCTGCATCATCAAACCGAACCTTGATTAATCAAAGACATAACAACACCGCAGCAGGTTTTCGCGCATAAAAAATTTCAACAAAAAGGCTCATGCGATATAATATGAGAGACCTAGGTGTGGGGGAAACCTGCACAAATTCACCCTTCAACAAGGGAATGATCTCTCCCAAACCCTCGAACTCTGAAGATATTACAACCATGATAGGGTGTCATCCCGGACAGTATCTATGAAATATCGCTTACGAGATGTTCTGGTCGAGTGATGACAGGATCACCAGAATACCAAAAATAGGACCGTCATTCTGCAAAACAGGGGAATCAACAAGTAGATATAGAGATGGTCAGGAAGATAGACTCAGGTGAACACTCATGCCTCCCCCCCCACTCGTTCGCCCGGTATCAGTAACTCCATACCTGGCATGTTCACCGGTGATATCTTGTACAGATCCTGCAATCAGGAATCGTGCACGTGAATTGATCCGGAGAACCAGTACAGAATACGAACAGATTCAATGCCTTTACACCTACGTACGGGACGGGATATCCCATTCTGTTGATGCAGGACAGTCGCAACTGATTTGGAAAATCACTCAGGTTATGACTGCAGGTCATGCACTCTGTTTCATAAAATCACACCTCTTTGTGTCTCTTTGTAGATCTGTTGGAATTCCTGCAGGACTCTGCTACCAGAGACTGAAGAAAGAGGGCGGATCTTATGTCCTTCATGGACTTGCAGCAGTTTGGATCGAGGATGAAGGGCGTTGGATTCGTCTTGACCCGCGGGGAAACAAACCCGGTGTTGATGCACAGTTCAATCCTCATGGAATTGAACAGATTGCATACCCGAAGATGGAAGATCCAGGGGAATGGCTCGACCCACATATCTATCCAGAACCCTGGGATGAAATTATGCACTTATTCAGGATATCTCCGGATGTCTCCTCGTTCATTAATGCCACAGCCCAGATCCAGACCCCTCCCAGCCAAGCCCACCGACTAGGTTCTGCACCCCTGGTTCTAGTGTAATCCACTTTTTTTACCGGTGGTATGGAAGCCCCCGGTTGATCGTGTATGCCCGGTAAATCTGTTCAAGCAGGATGAAACGGGCCATCTGGTGTGTAAATGTCATTAGCGAAAGAGAGAGAAGAAGTCCAGCCTGATCTCTTACTTCATCAGATAACCCGTGCGGACCGCCAATCAGAACTGCAATATGATGAGGACCATCGATCTCCCATCTTCTGACAAGACCAGCAAAACCTTCGCTTGACAAACTTATTCCAGCCGGATCCATTGCTATCAGGTATCCTGACTGGCCGGCAGCCTTGAGCAGGTTCTTTCCTTCCTGCTGACAGGCTGACTCAATCTCATGGACACTGGCATTTTCCTTTACCCGTTCCTCAGAAAACTCCACGATTTTAACTGTGCAAAATCCGGAGAGACGTTTAAGGTATTCAGTGATACCATCGCGAAGGTATGGCTCTTTCACCTTTCCGATGGCACAAATATCGATCTGCATCAGGAATGATATGTATGAAAGGGGGGACATATTGAAAGTATATGCCACAACTCTCTCCCGGTGATAAGGCACCAGAATTTGCACTTCCTGACCAGGATGGAAAAATCCACAGCAGTGAGGAATTCCGGGGATCCTGGATTATTCTCTACTTCTACCCAAAAGACAATACATCAGCCTGCACTGCTGAAGCGCTTGCATTCTCTGCAGTGTATGAAGAACTTTCAGAAATAGGAGTACCGGTTGTTGGGATCAGTCCAGACACCGTGGAAAGCCATCAGAAATTTGTTGAAAAACATGACCTACATCTCACCCTGCTTGCAGATCCTTTACATAATGTTATCGAGGCCTATGGAGTCTGGACACTGAAAAAGATGTATGGAAGGGAGTATATGGGTGTTGAACGAAGCACATTCCTGATAAACCCAAATGGAATTATTGAAGATATTTGGCACAAAGTCAAAGTGAAAGGCCATGTTGAAGCAGTCTCATCACGACTCCGGGAACTGATGGCAGACGAAAAGCAATGAGGTCAGAAGACCTCTACCCCGTCATCCATGGGCTCGCGAAGTCGCTCTCCCGTATGAGCGTTAATCTCAACGATCTTCTTTCCCTTAATCTGCCATATCGGGATGAAGAGTTCTCTCAATTCAAGCGCAATATTGCTCCGTTCAGGTGCAACATTCTTCTCCTCGTAATAGATGGCGTCACCTTTTACCTGTCGTGCCCTCACTTTCCGGGTCATGCTCGTAATTAAGATCCCGGTGATCTTCTCATCTGCAGCATCTTTATCAATCTGATGCTTGATTACTTCGGAACCTTGTGGAATGCTCCTGCGGGTCACAGTATCCGGATCAACCTCTATCAGAGAACCATTAATTGCGTTCAGTGCACCGACACCTGACCCATCAAAAGAGACATCCTGCTCCTTGAATTTCCCAGAACCCCTGCTTGTGTACCGGTAGAGCCAGTACGGAAGGAACTTTAATGTCGCAACCCCGGGAACTCCGGCTTTATCTTCAGCTTCTTCACGATGGACGCGGACCGGCAGGTGTGGGATCTTAATTCCGTTTCCGGTCTGGTCGTCAGAGTACTCATGACTGCGCACAGGAGCGCCCGAGTCACCAAGCTGAAGAAGAAGCTGCCTGCCGATAACACGTGAGAGGATCCCCTCACCGGCGTATCTGGCAAATTCTTCGGCATACCAGACAATACAGTCCGGCGCCTCGATACCGGGATCAAAGGTGACGAGCAGTTTCTCGCAGATTTTTTCCCCTTGTTCACCCTTAACGGTATACTCGGTCTCTGAGAACCGGGTTACCTCCTCCTGATCATCTGAACAGACAACAACCAGAAAAGTACTGCCTGACACAGCTGAAAGGTCAATAGGCGGGGATGCGTGATGCACATCATATCCTGCTGACTTCAGAATATCAGAAATCGCCTTGACCGCTTTCTCCCTGATCCTCTGTTCCATCATATACAGATCCACTCATAAAAAAGAATATTTTTCTATCTTTATACCGGATTAACTGAGTTATGAGCAATCCTCTCAGGTTTGTCAGCCATCGGATCGAGGATTATGCCATGCAGGTAACCTTTGATCCTGCAAAAGGGACCGGGACAGTGATCTATAACCTCTCACTTATTCACCAGGAGGATCTCGATTATGCTCTTTCTGTATTCAGGGCTACCTGCGAGGCGGGGGTTTCACCAAGTGGCCTGATCAGGGTTCTTCATGAGGGCGAGGATAACGACGGGTATACAATTCCTTCAGGTCATTGTGGTCTTCTCACGCTTTGTAGCACTACCCTTGACGGTCTCCTTGTGAAAAGAGGAATCCCGTTCAATCCGATTGGGGGTGGGGTAGTTGAGGTGACCGAAAACATTCCACGCAGGTTCACCCATCTGATAAAGTATGAATCCACAACCATCGATCCCCTACAGGTACTGATCTCACAGGAGATCACCTCTGTTCTTAATGTCATGCAGACAGGAACTGGAAGCCTGCTTGGTAACATCAGGGAATGCCATATGGAGGCTGAAGACAAGGTTGAAGAGGTTCTTGAAGAACTCAGTGAGAGTTACTTCACTGGTATTCTTGATCTCGGGCTGCCCAATACTTCATGTCTTGGTGTTGCAGTTGATCCACAGTATATGGGTGTAGCAGCTCTCGGAGGAACTAACTGGATAGCTGCCCTGCGAGAAGAGGGTGTTCACGTAAGGATGCAGGCAATGAAGGGGGTAACAGATATATCACGTATGGAATTCATCACTGACATGTAAATACTTCAAAGGACATTTATACTCCCACGTACGAGGATGATATATAATGATAGACCTGCCGCTCAATAACCCGGATATCAGGTCAGGGGCTGAGATCCGTTCTGTACTGGCAGATCCTTCCTGTGTCTGTGAAGGACCCCTGTATGAGATGTACCGCGGTGTATGTCGCAATAATTCAGATAAAGAATGGTTTGATACACAGCAGATCAGGTACGATGTTACCCGTATTCCTCCCCGCACCATCTGCAGGGAATGGATAAAAACTAAGGGACATTACCACCCTGTCTCCCCAGACGGGCTCGCTTACCCTGAGATATATGAAGTCCTTGAAGGGGCAGCGTATTACCTGTTACAGAAACGTGACCTTTCAGATATTGTGCTAGTGAGAGCAGAAAAAGGGGATCTAATTCTGATACCACCAGGATATGGGCACATAACCATCAACCCGACCACCGAGACCCTCACCATGGCAAATCTGGTATCATCTGCGTTTGCAAGTCAGTACCTGCCATATGAAGACCTGAAAGGTGGAGCATACTACATCTTTTCAGACGGAAGCATGAAGAAGAATCCTGCGTATCCGGCAGACATTCCTGATATCAGAATTGTTGATGCAACCGGCACTCATCTCCCCGAACCCTTCCCTGATAAGAGTTTATATAACCTGGTAGGGGATGCCATGAGGCTCAGGTTCCTCAATCATCCCCGTGAGTTTGAGGATCTCTACCCCGGACTCTACCTCTACACCTGATTGAGCAGACTTGGTGCAGGATTCTGTTTGTGTGAGGCAGAAGCGCACCTGGCTGCAACTTTTTTCTCAGTCTCTGACACAGGCCTCCATCCATTCTGATCTAAACCTTTGATCGCAGCATCGATTTCGGCATAGCAGATTCCAATTTCTCCTTCATCGGTCTGACCATGCCAGAGGCCTGCACTTGGTGCCCTGGAGATGATCGAGTCGGGAACACCAAGAAACCGGGCGAGATCCCATACATCTGTCTTGAGCAGGTGGACGATGGGCTGGACATCTGCTGCATTATCACCATGCTTCGTGCAGTATCCAAGGAGAAACTCAGTTCTGTTTGATGTCCCGCAGACAAGGAATGAGTCGCGGTTTGCAACATAATAGAGCACTGTCATCCTGGTGCGTGCCATCAGGTTGCCGATAAGATAATTTGACTCTACGAATCCGGGAATCCTCCGGTATTGATCTACAATTTGGCCGATAGAAATGGTCTCGACCTTTATTGAGAGAGTCTTGCCAAGTGCTTCAACATCAGCAGCATCCCCTGGAGGAGTGACATTACTTGGCATAAATATCCCGAGTACTTGGGATGAACCAACAGCTCGGGTGCAGAGGGCAGCCACCAGTGCTGAGTCTACACCACCTGATAAGCCAACGACATAGCCACTGGCTTGCGATTTTTTCAATGTTGCCCGAAGAAGATCAGAGATCTGATCTGCGATATCAGAACTGTCTGGCATAAGCACCAGTATACCACTTCCCACAGGGAGTAAAAAAGGTATCAGTCTTCTCTGGAAAGGAGCAGGAGATTGTCATGGTAATGCCGCAGGGCATGGGGAGCAGAGGGGTGACTTGCGGTAAACTCTCCAAGAAGTTTAAGAAGAGGTTTTTCAAGAGAATTTCGATGATGTTCCTGATAACCTAACCCTTGAGCCGATACCCCATAATGATCTGCAAACAGTTGCAGTTCTTTATCCGGAATCTCCCTGAAAGGCAGCATTACAGGAATTGATAAGCCAGAATGATGCCCATTCAGGAGAGGATCTACGTTATCGCTGAAAAGGGCTTCAAGAGTCCTGACGGCAACATCTTCTGCAGTATCAGAAAGAGCAATACGTGTTACCCCGGCTTTTACTGCAATCTCTGACAGCGCCTGCAAAGACACAGGTTCTTTCAGGGTGTCAAAATCAGGAAGATTTAGCCTGATGAGGCCCACATCAGACCTGTTATCCAAGAGGTTTTCAAGAAATACAAACAAGGGTTCACTGCCCCGCATACCTTCAAAAAAACCTATCCGATCTCCCCTGATCAGCCAGTGATTCTGTCTGATCACACGCTTTGCCCTTGATACGATATCAGCACAGAGGTGGTCAGCGCATAAGTGCCGCCCTGAATAACCCTGATATAAGACGGCAGACATCCTGCACCGGTCACATTGCATAAAAATCCCAATCAGTCTTAACTATTCTCTGCCATAAACCCATAAGCTGATGCATCTTTCGGCTGACGATGTCAGATCTCTTCACAAGTACGATCTCAGAGTTCTCCAGTCACTTGAGTATCTAATGAGCAGATATGACTGGGTTCCGGTCGAAGAACTAATAAAAAATTCCAGGCTTTCTGCAAGTGAGGTGAATTACAGGGTCAGGAGACTTGTGGATAAAGGGATGATCAAGTTCACCCAGATTCCATACCCTGGATACTGTCTTCTGTACAACGGATATGACACGCTCGCAGTAAACCACCTCGCAAAAAAAGGAACAATATCAGCACTTGGAACGCTCGTTGGTGAGGGAAAAGAGTCACTGGTCTATGAAGCGATCGGAACCGGGCCGGTCATTCTCAAGTTTCACCGGGTCGGACAGCGATCATTCAAGACAGTCCAGCGTTCCAGGGGATTCCTTCCAGACAAGGGACACTGCCCATGGATCTTTGCATCACACCTATCAGCCGAACAGGAGTATATCGCCCTCTCAACCCTGCACCGGACGGTATCTGTACCGGTTCCCCTCCTGATGAACCGCAATGTTGTTGTGATGTCCCATATCGCTGGCGCAAACCTGAACACAGTGACACTAGCCGAACCTGGAAAATTCTTTGATGAGATCATTGAAGGCATCACAAAAGCGTATAAACTCGGGTTTGTCCATGGAGATTTATCAGAATATAATATCATGACTGACGGGGAGAAACCGGTTATCATCGACTGGCCTCAGTGGGTGGCACCAGATCATCCTAACGCAGAAGAGATTCTTGATCATGATATCAGGACCGTCTGCCAGTTTTTCCAGAGGAAGTACCAGATGAAGATTGATCCTGATGAACTCAGAAGCAGCGTGATCGGGTGAAGGTTTTCGGGATAGATATCATCAGGGGATCAACCCGGTCGCGGACAATTGCTCCCAAATATGCTCTTGTTACTGTCCTTGATGGGAAAGTTACCAGTGAGGAGAGTGTCTCTCTTTTCAGACTCAAGCGTCTCGTACACCGGCACCGGCCTGAAATCCTTGCTGTTGACAGTATTCAGGAAGTGGCACCACATACTCAGGATGTCTACCGGTTTATCGAACAACTCCCCCCGCAGACCAGGTTTGTTTCAGTAACTGGGGGAGAGAAGCAGACCGGCCTTATTCAGGTGGCAGCGAGGTTCAACATCACCTTCAACAGGTTTGACCCCTACGCAGAGGCGCGGGCAATAGCACTGGTCGCCTCGCAGGGAGCCGGGGTTGAGGTGATTGCATTTGAGAACGAGACTGAAATTGTTGTCTCACGAAACCGGTCACCAGGAAAGGGAGGATGGAGTCAGAACCGGTATGCCCGAAAGATCCATGGAAATGTGCTCACCTATGCCAGGGATATAGAACATGAACTGCAGAGTGCAGGTCTAAACTTCTGGAAGAAAGAGTTCAAGGCATTCGGAGGAGTCTCCCGGGTGGTCTTTCACGTTCGGGAGAAACGCGAGGATGTCCGGATCCCCACCTCAAGAGGAGGGGATGTCCAGGTTAGAATATCTGGAAAACGCCTTGAACGTATTCAGTTCAGACCGCTTAACACAAGGCCCCGGTATCTGATCGTTGGGATTGATCCTGGTACCACGGTGGGAATAGCTGCTCTTGACCTGAACGGCGAACTCATGAAGGTTCATAGTTCCCGCCAGATGAACATGGGCGATGTAATCGAATTTCTCTATGAAATTGGAAAACCGATCATCATTGCTACAGATGTATCCCCAATGCCCTTTTCTGTTGAGAAGATACGACGTGCCTTCCAGGCTGTTGCGCACATACCAAGGCAGGATATCAGCGTTGAGACAAAGTATGAACTTGCTGGAAAGTATGGGTATGCCAATGACCACGAACGTGATGCCCTTACTGCAGCAATAGAGGCATCACGCTTCTGGAAACATAAGTTCACAAGCATCTTCAAACGTGTTCCTCCCGGTGTGGACATGGATGAGATCAGGGCCGGGATAATTAGGGGCCAGTCACTGGAGCAGATTCTTGGAACGCTTCATGAAGATCGACAGACCATCAGGGCTAAAAAACCGGAGGTAACCCTTGACTCATCAGACGAACGGGTCAGGATTCTTGATGGTCAGGTAAAGGATCTTCGAACACTGATCAGTGATCTCCAGAAGGACATTGAATGGCTCAAAAATGAGAACCGGAAGCTGAAAGGTGAGAATAAAAATCTTAAATC
>NZ_DATMYY010000269.1:0-2000 GCF_035560735.1 Methanospirillum sp. | reverse complement strand
GTTGCACTGCCTTCGAAGATGAATAAAATTTATAATGCCCGGGCTATTCTCTCCGCTTCTCTGAATTATCTTTTTTTTTCATTTGCACTTCCCGATTTTTCGTACACGTTCCCGAATACCGGGAGACGATATGCTTAATCCTGTGTTTGTACGCAGCACTATGTGCCCCAATCAACGAACAGGTATAGGGAACAAAACTCCAGGCAATGACTCCGGCAGTGGCTCCTTTTCTGATAAATGTCCCTGGTTTTCCAACTACGATGTTTTTTCTCTTTCTGATAGCTGCGAGGAACTCTTCAGCAGTGTCAGCGGGTGCTCCGGTCAGGACACTCCCGACATCAGAGAGGAGATGAGCATCTGAACCACCGGTAAACGGAGTTAAATGTTGTTGTGCATACCGGATCGCTTTCAGATTCAGGTTCCAATTCATTCCCCCACAGATAACCTCGATTCCATCAATATTTTCAAGCACTCCGGGAAGCATCTGTTTCTGGACACACTTGAGTACACCACGGTTAATCCCAAAATACCCAAACGGATGAGCTGCAATCCGGAGGCATGAATACTCTTTGGCAAGGATAAGACACTCAGATACGGTGAGGTTTTGAGGTACTAGTGGATTTTGTCGTCTTTTTTCCCGGTTCAGATCATAAAAATAGTCTTCCAGATCACCGGCTACTTCAAAATAGATCAGAATGTGAGGACCTTCCCGGGTTTCAAGTTCAATACCGGGGATGATGAGGAGATCTTTTTGAGATCTAAATGCTCGAACTGCTCCTTTGATCTCGTTGTGATCTGTTATCGCAACTCCAATCTGGTTCTTCTTGGCGTATGAGAGGAGATCAGGAATCCGGGTCAGTCCATCCGAATACCGGGTATGGATATGCATATCAACAGGATGATACCCGAGTTTATTGAGAGATCTGGCATCTGGTTTTTGATAGTGAATGGATCCGGGCTCGTACGACATCATATCCATCAGTAATTCCCTTTATCCAGGTATTCCATATGTCTTCGTTGTAGATATCTGGATACCACCGGTGATGAATCTTCTGCAAAGTAGTATGTCAAAGAAGAAGATGAGATACCTCTGCGGGAGTTAAATCCGGAATTGTTGTATCTCAACGAGATATGGGCTGAATCAATTTTCAGATCCTTGAGAATAAATAAAAAACCCAGAGACGGTGTGGAGAGCAGATCAGTATTCTGATGACAGAATAGAGAGTATCTGTTCCAATCCAGATCAGGAATTACTCATCATTCGATGAGGAGAAGATGGATGAGAATAAAAATCTACACAGGGTTTGCATGAAACCCTAGTGTTCCTTTGGTTCCGGCCATCACAAGATCTTTGGTTCCATCAAATCCAGAGCCATTATACTGTGCTTTTACATCCATTGTGATTGGATACTGTTTTCCGGCATATTTAAAGGTAGCATCGTTTGAATGGATTTCCAGTTTGCCTGTTGAAGGGGTTAATGTCCCGGTTACTGTTCCTTTTATTTTCACTGTCCATCCCTGTTCAATGAATTTGAAATCAACTGTACCTGTAACTTTGTTATCCGCAGTTATGGTGAAGTTGATTGTTGTTCCACCTTCGAAGGGTTTTCCATCCGAAGTGGTAATTTTTTCCATTGAGTTTTCAACATATTCCCCGGCTACATTCAGGCCTGCTTTTTGCACGCCGGTAGATGCTTTGTTTTTTTCCGTGATTTCTTTGGCTTTTTCTGCGAATTTTTGCTGGTCGTCAGATGATACTCCGAAACTGGTAAGGAGGGAGGTATCAGAGGCAGGCAAGTTTCCCTGATCTTTTCCGTTCTGGCCAATAACTGCTTCTGCAAACACTGATACAACCTGGGTGCTCATCAGCACAAGAAGTATCAAGGTAAATATTTGTGTTCTGATTGTTACTGGCAGTGTCATGATTTTCCTCTCCTTACAAGACGAGATCTAAATCCCGCCTTTGTATATATCCTAATATTGGAGATGAGGGTAAATAC
>NZ_DATMYY010000268.1:0-12974 GCF_035560735.1 Methanospirillum sp. | reverse complement strand
CCCATATACCCAATTTCACTATAGAGATTCCTGTCAAAACCTATATTGTCCTTCCGAAGAGATCTCGCTTCCATGAAAAAGGTGGAAGCCTTCGTCAGAGCTGAGAAGATTACTGATGTGAGAAATGCCATGAAAGCCATGGGTCATGGCTCTATGATCAACTACGACATATGGTACCGCGGGACGTCAAAAGAGATCAACCAGTATAATGTTGAATCGCTCTATGATTTCATGCCAAAAGTTAAGATCGAGATGGTAGTTGACGATCATATTGTGGAGGAGATTGTAAACATACTCTGTGAGAGTGCATTTACTGGAAATATCGGAGATGGGAAGATATTCATCATCCCGGTAGAAGAAGCCATCAGAATTCAAACCAGAGAAAACGGGGATATGATCCTCTGAACTCCTCTACCCCTTTCAAAAATTCTGGTGCCATCCCTTATGACATCAGGTCACCAAACAGATATACCAGGACCGGACCGCTTATGATCGAAGGAGATCTATTCGCACGACCAATTAATGTTTCAATATACTATACTGAACTACTTTCCAAAAAGGTAACAACCAACGGAAAAAGAATAGGAAGAATCCGGGATCTGCTCATAATCGAAACACTGCGGTGTCCGGAAGTAACCCACTTTGTCGTTCAAAGAGCAGGAAAAAAACCTCTCTTTGTACCTTGGGAAAAAATCATCTCAATTCATAATTCAACAATAGAGATTGCCCCCGAATCATCGAATGCTTTTGAACTTGAACCTGAATCTGATAAGATACCACTACAACAGTTCATTCTGAACAAAAAGGTAATAGATCTTGAAGATCACGAGATCAGGCTGGTAAATGATATCAACCTTATCATCAACATGTTCAACAAACTCCTTGTATTTGAGGTTGATTTCAGCAAGATGGGATATCTTCGCAGGTACAGGCTTAGATGGCTGGCTGAGTTTATACAGGGCGGCAGGGATGAAGAGCGGACGCTGGTTCCCTGGACGGATATCCAGCTCCTTCCTCCGGCAACAGGCGAAGAAAAGCGGCGATTCAATATCAAGTCTCTGAAAGATAAATTATCCCGGATGCATCCGGTTGATATTGCCGAGATCATTGAGGATATGGACCAGGAACAGCGTGCAGTGGTCTTTTCTGAACTTGACACAAGCACCGCATCTGATGCTCTTGAAGAGATTGCTCCACCCATTCAGCGTGAGATCGTTTCAGTGCTCAGCCGTGAGAAGGCGGTTGCTGTAATAGATGAGATGACACCGGGTCAGGCTGCTGACATACTTGAAGGGATTCCATTTACCGATGCCAGGGATATCCTGGACACAATGACTCCCGATAGGGCCAAGAAGGTTCGATCCATCCTTGAAAAATCTGAAGAGAACATCCTCGATTATACCACAACCAGATTCATTATGCTTCCGCCTGAGGCTGAAGTAGGAAAAGTCAGGGATGAATACGCCCATCTGGCACGGGATAAAGATGTCATCATGTATCTCTACATCGTGGATGATTCAGACATCCTGCGGGGGATTGTTGATATCAAAGAACTGCTTCAGGCAGAGGACGATGCTGCCCTCATTGACATCATGGTATATGAGATGATCACTCTTACCACCGAAAGCACGCTCAAAGACGCAGCAGAGGAATTTACCAGGTACGATTTCCGTGCTCTGCCGGTAATAGACCCGGACGGAAAGATCATCGGAGTGGTCCCATACCGCGATATCATGAAACTCAGACATCATCCGGTTGAATAAAAAACCAAAGAGATCAGGAAATCTTCCTGCACCCGGGAGCGATTATCACACTCCTCCCATGACTTCGTTTTTCAACGGTTATTCTGGCAGAAATGCGTTCCTTGATTGCAGGAACATGCGAGATGATTCCTATCAGTTTCCCTTCCTGATGGAGCCCAGATAGAACCCCGAGTGCAATATCCAGAGCCTCATCATCAAGGGTGCCGAATCCTTCATCAAGAAAGAGCGAATCAACTCTGACATTTTTACTAACCATTCCCGAAAGACCAAGTGCCAGAGAGAGACTTACAAGAAAACTCTCACCACCGGAGAGGTTCTTTGTACTCCTGTGATCCCCTGCCTGCCAGGTGTCAATGACTGCTAGATTGAGAGGAACTTGTGGGTCTGGTCTGAGCAGGTACCGATCAGTCATCATCTGAAGATGCCGGTTTGCCTGAGTTATCAGAATCTGAAATGTAAGCCCCTGTGCAAAGACCCTGAACTTTTTCCCGTCTGCAGAACCGATGAGAGTGTGCAGACGCTCCCATTTTTCAAGTTCCCGCTTCTGTGCCACTATCAAAGAGAGACTGCCAGCGATCTGATCGCGTTTTCTCCGATCATCGTCAATCCGGACAACAATCCTGGCAATCGCTTCCTGAAGTGTATCACGAAGACGGACAGCCTCCTGAAAGGATTCATCAGGACTTTGAGTTCCTGCATCTTCATATCCGGCTGCTTCAGTCTCTGCCTCAAAAAGAGCCTTTCTCCTATCATTCTGCAGGGCAGTAAGCTTGGTTTCTTCCTTTTCAAATCCTGATATCATTGCTTCCAGAGCCGAGAGGTCAGAGGCAGAAAGAAGTGAGGAATCAAACGAATCTTCATCAGGGAAGCCAGAACTATGTATCGCCTGAATGAATGAGTCAGTCCGGGCTTTGACTTCTCTTCTTATCTCATCAAGAGAGAGAGTAAGTGATTGTATCTGCCCTGCAATTGTATCACATTCTCCCCGTTTTTGCTCTGCCACCTTCCGGGCAGACTCAAAAACTTCCCCACATGCTCGAACCGCTCGTAGCAGATGCTCTTCTTCAGTTTGAGGGTTTTTATCACCATAGAGAGTATTGCGTTCATTCTGGATGTCAGAAAGAGCCTTCTTCTTTTTCTGAAGATCTTCCGATGCAAAAGCAATCTCATCATCGATTACAGAAATAGAATTTCCTTTCTCTGCTATCCTGCCATCAAGATCAGCAATCAGGGGAATTGCAGCCTTGATCTGTTCATCATTTTTCTGATACACATCACGTCTTTCTGAGAGAAGAGAGGTGATCTCTCTCACAGAATCAGGGGTGATGTCAGGTATCTGAAATGGTGATAGAGAATCCTTGAGATCTTCATGAAGAGCAGAAAGGGAACTCTCACTCTCATCCTTTGCAGACTGCAGGCGACTTATTTCTGCTTCAGCACTGTTACATGCAAATAGCGCATCCTGTAGAGATTTCTGAACTGATGAATGATGATCTTTTGCAGAATTATAGTCCAGTTCCAGAGTTCGAACCTTCTTATCACATTCATCATATCCGGATATCTGCTCCAGGACTCTGGATAGAATTTCTTCTGTATTCAACCGGGTATTTTGCACAAGTTCATTTCGGTCTTTGGGATCGACTACAAGATCAAGTTCTTGAGCACCTGCTGCCCAGGATTTCATTTCATCAGAGATCAGGTTCGATAACCGGATCTGTTCCTGTTGGTTTGAGGCGATTTCGCTGGTTACTGAAGCAATAGAAACATCATGATCACGAACTACATTAACAATCTCTGTAAGTTGCTTTCTGGCTATAGTGAGCCCGGACTCATCTTTGTCAATATCAGGAATTTCACCTGCACTATATGGATGATCTCGTGATCCACAGAGTGGGCAGGGGTCACCATTTTTCAGGTGGACACGGTGATCAGTGAGATCCCTGATGATGAGGGCTCTTCGGAAGGCTTTCTCTTCAGACTCAACAAGATTCTCCTGTCGGATCTGGTGGAGGACAAGATCAGCTTTGAGTCGTTCATGCTCCTTTTTTGATGCTTCTAACTCAACAGCAGCGGTAGTGAGTATCTTCAGATCTGCCCGGTGTCCATCTTCTGATGAGAGCACCTCCTGCAATCTCTTCAGGAGCTCTATCCGGTTCCGGAGCTCTATCTCACTTTTTCTGATATCACCGATAAAAGAGCCCTGAAGGAGAATATCTGCCTGTTTTCGCAGATCAGAGATCTCATCTTTTTTATCAGAAAGGTTTCTCTCACCATCAAGGACGGTCCTTTTTGCCTCTTCATGGCTGGCCCTGGCGTGAAGGAGAGCTTTTTTGGCCTTTTCAAGAGAAACAATCAAATCATTGAGATCTTTGTCGTTCTTCTGCCAGGCTGAAAGCCTTTCACTAATACCTGAACAGGCACTAATCAGCAGTGCATCCCCACTATGTTCAGTGAGGTATGAGGTAGCTCTCTCTTTTTGTGCCTCAAGATCCAGCCTTTCTGCTTGAAGTCGCTCAAGATCAGTAAAGAGTTCAGTGCGACGTCGATTCTTTTCGTCAACATTTCCGGACGCTGATTTAAAAGATTCTGATGCACTTTCTATTCTGGCATCAAGTTCACGCACCTGCAGTATGATCGGACGCTGCTCATCAAATTCAGCCTGTGCCTTCTGGCAGGCCTGCTTTACATCCCTAACTGCTTCTTCTGCAATACGCCGGGCTTCAAGCAGAGTGGTACATCGTGCCTGAAGATCCTCAATATTCTTTGATTGTTGTTTTTCCCGGGATCGAAGATCAGAAAGGGATCGCCATGCTGCCTCATGAACTGCAGCTCTCTGTCCCATGGCAAGACGATGGATATCAGGGGCAGCCTCCTGCCTTCGGAATGTCAGTGCATTCTGCTGCTCTTCAATCTTCCTAATTTCAGATTGTAATGTTTTTACCCTCTGAATCAGGTCAAGATGCGCCTGAAGGAATGTAATCTTCGTCTGTATTCCGGATAGTGCAATCTCTTTCTCTGATTTTTCTGTCGTTAATGCCCTGGTCTCTTCTGGAGTAAGAAGAGTAATTGCTCCTGCCTGATCCTCCAGACGCTGAAGACTCTCACGTTCCTTACTGGTCCGCTCATGAACCCGGATAGAGATATCACTATAGATACCAGTCCCTGTAATCTGCTCAAGAATCGGGGCACGGTCATCAGGCTTTGCATCAAGAAATGCTGCAAATCCACCCTGCGCTAGAAGCATCGATCTGGTGAACTGGTGAAAGTCCATCCCGGTCACCTCCCTGACCTTTGTAGCCACCTCTTTTATTTTTGTTGAGATGACTTTGCCACTTCTCGCATCAGTTATCTCGTGATCAGGAGACTGAAGTTTTCCTCCAGGTTTCTTTCCTGCACGATTCTGGTGCCAGAAACATCTGAAGATTCCATGAGAGGACTCAAACGTAACTTCAGCCAAGCATTCACCGGTATGCCGGGTCATGATCTCATTGGTTGTTGCCGAAATACTTGCAAGCCGGGGAGTTTGTCCATAGAGAGCAAGGCAGATTGCATCAAGAATCGTGGTCTTGCCCGAGCCGGTCGGGCCGGTTATGGCAAATATCCCAGAGGATGTAAAGGTAGGGTCCTGCAGATCAATTTCCCACTCACCCGCAAGAGAATTGAGATTTTTAAACCTGACCGTGAGAATTCTCATGACAAACCTCCAGTAGATCCTGTATGATCACCGGGCATGCTAATCTCCTTCCTGAATTTCAGCTAGGACTTCATGGTACGCAGCGATCAATTCTTCCCGATTTTCTTCAGGCTCATTTGCCTCATCAAGACAGCGTTTGAATACCTCATCCGGACTTAGCTCCTCAAGTGATTCCTGATCATGAGAACTGGTGATTGTCCCGGTATCCGGATCAATGAGCTTTACCTTGAGCACCTCGATCGCAGATCCCTCAGCAATGCGGTAGAGTTCATCCCTCACAGATGGCCCGGCTCCGGTATCCTCGAGGAGGATTTCAAGCCAGGCAGGTCTGCCGGAAAAGATCAATTCACCTAGTTTATCCCTGATATAATTAGCGTCACCATGAATCTGCACCAGATCCCTGAACCGAGGGACGATCACCGGTGTTACATATACCGGCATTTCAGGGCTGATATCAACAATAAGAACCTCTTTGCACCGATCAGACTCACCAAACCCCATCATAAATGGTGAACCCGAGTATCGGCGAGAGGGCTCCCCACCCACGATCTGGGGCTGGTGCAGGTGACCGAGTGCAAGATAATCTATGCAGGCAGGAAAGGCAGAAGTGCTGACTTGCATGAGATTTCCAACAGCCAGATCACGTACCCCGTCATCAGCAACTGTGCATCCTCCTGCCGCAAACAAATGACCGGTCGCCAGGATAGGCAGATTTTTACCAAGGCGTTCCCGATGCAGCTCTGCAATCCCGCAGACCTGCGTATAATGATTTCCAATACCTGCAAGAAGCCGGCATCTTTTCTCTTCAATGCTCTCACCAGCCTCTGCTGTCCTGATATCACGATCACGAAGAAAAGGAACTGCACAAACCACAAGGTCGGGTTCATTATCAATATTCGTAAAGATGAAAACCTCATCTTCTGCTGCTAATGGTATCGAACCAACAACATGAATGTCCAAAGCTGAAAGCAATTCTTGAGGGGCTGTCAGCAAGGTCGGAGAATCATGGTTCCCGGCAGTAATCAGAATATGACGGCAGCATGTTTTTCCAGCCCTCCCCAAAAACCGGTAATAGAGTTCAAGTGCCCGGTTTGAAGGTGTTCCTGAATCAAATATATCACCTGCAACGATGAGGGTTTCAATGCATTCGCGATCAATTATGCTAATAAGCCAGTTAAGGAATGCCTCTTCTTCATCGTATCGTTTTTTTCCGGCAAGCGAGGAACCAAGGTGCCAGTCAGAAGTATGGAGAACCCTCATGCTACCGGTTCTTTCCGTTTCGTTGAAGATTTAATTTTTGAGGGATTACCTGGCTTGATCCGAGAATCTTTGCCCTTCACGAGACCGAGCTTTCTCATGTCTTTCACCAGGCTGTCAACATACTCAGGGGAGAGACCAAACCTGTCCTGCACATGACCCTGGCCATCCTGTGTCGCTATCTCATCAACAAAGAGGAGTCTGAGATCCTCAAGAGAAGATTCTCCTGCATCAAAGAGCTGGTCGATAAGTTCCTGGGTGATACGAAGGCGGGACATACATCGTTCGGTGATACTGAGAAGTGACCTCGGATCAACACCATTCTCTGACAGAAACATAACAAATGCCTCAATATCCTCTAAAAGAAGGATTTCAGGGCCGATAAGTACCACGTGATCCATTTCACCCCTGAAATGTCTGATGCAGGTAACATGATACCGGTCGCACACCTCTTCTTCAGGCGGGAATGGATAATCAAACGGGATGTACAGGGTAACACTCCCAGGTCCGGGTAGGGTGGTAAGAACAAACCCCTGCTGGGTGATCTCACACAGGTGATTTGAGATGAGAGTGCGGACAGTTGCTAATTCTCGTGCAAACTCTTCAAGAGTACTGTCATTTTCGGGTGTGGTTTTCAGAAACACACTCTGAAAAATATGTGAGCCGATGATATCACCGGGCTCGTGCTCGTCCAGAATCTGTGAGACTGCATGTTGTTCAATATGGAGAGCCTCAAGTGTATTCTTCCAGACAGAGGAATCGAACTCTTTTGAATATCCATCGGTATCTTCACCACCAGCCCCATGCTCCTTGTGCTTCTCCTGGCAGACAGTTAAGAATGCCTTGAGATCCTCATACCGCCCTGCAAGAATGAGTGCGACTGTCATCCTTGGTTCAGTAGTGATCCTGGCAGGTATCCCCTCTTTTTTAAGGTAACGGACGATCTCTTTTGCCACATTCTCGGATTCCACCGGTATCCGTTCCTCAAGTACCATTTACGATCAATCTGTCTTTTACATGCATAACTCCTCCGAAAGGAGCCTGAAAAAAATGGGAAAAAGAGTAGATGCCTTCGCTACTTCACCATGCAGGAATCATGAAGAGTCAGGATCTTCTGACTTCATCTGCATGGCCCACCTGGCAGCAACCTTGGCTGCCCGTGGATATAATTCCGCAATCACAGCGCCCAGGCTGGCATCACCAAGAGGAACCGGGCATTTTCCTAGCTGATCATATAGGGCTTTTTTCATACCCTGTTCATCCAGAATGCTGGAAACAGGGCATATATCAGGCAGCGGAGCTCCCATGCAATAATATGAGTCTGAAGATCCTGAGTTTAAAACTAAAACCTCAGGTTTATCAGATACCTCTGGCTGCACCGAACGTGCTTCCCGCAGCCCGGAGAGGACCTCTTCTTTTGTTTTTCCAAGAAGCAGAAAGAGCAGGAAGGGATCCTTGTCGATGTTTTCTGCAAGAAGGAAATATATCGCCGCTTCATGTTTGCATGGGCTTCCCCGGTCAGGACAATTGCACCCTTTACTCTTGGGATCCACCTTGGGAAAAAGGGAGAGTCGTTCCTTAGCAAGCCGCCGTTCCATCGCTTCTGGAACCGAACCTGCCATCAACCGTGCCGCAAACGATGCTTCGTCAGAGATGAGGGCTCGCATCTTCTTCCAGGATTCATCAGAAATCGGGAGAAACCGTATACGGACCGCATATATGTACGAACCAGAAACCTTGGCCTCAACAGAGCATGGCGAAGCCTCTATCCACTGTACCTGACCGTTGCGGGCATAGGATTTGCCAGCATTGAGCCTGATGTAGTCATTGGATTTCAGCATTACTTCAAGGAATTTTCGGCCCCACCAGGTATCTCCTACTGATCCTCGTTGTGAGGAAAGGATCGGAGTCAGGGGAATCGGGGCTGTATGAAGCGGCATCAGTACTCCTCAAACACAGCATCACGCAGGGTAATCACATCCATCAATTCTTTAGTAGAGAGCGAGGTCAGCCAGTCCTCCCCACTTGAAAGTATCTCGGTAGCAAGACCGCGTTTTCCAGCAAGAACATCATCAATCCGTTCTTCAAGCGTACCTGCAGCGACCATGAGATGAACCTGGACATCACGGATCTGACCAATCCTGAACGCCCGGTCAGTTGCCTGATCTTCGACAGCCGGGTTCCACCATCTGTCAACATGAAAGACATGGTTTGCCCGGGTAAGGTTCAGGCCTGTTCCACCTGCCTTGAGTGATATCACGAAAAATTTCGGCCCGTCAGGTTTCATGAAACGTGCGATCATATCCTCCCTGGTATGACGCCGTGTCCGCCCGGTGAGAAGAAGAACAGGAGAATGGAAATGCTCCTCAATTGCTCCCTGAAGGAGGGTTGCAAATGAGGCAAACTGGGTGAAGATAATTGCAGCATCTCCCTCATCTGACACTTCCTCCAGCATCTCAATCAGGCGTCTGACCTTTCCAGACCTGAATGATCCGGTCACCCCGTCATGGGTATATAGAGACGGATGATCTGCAATCTGTTTAAGTTTTGTAAGAGCTGCGAGGATCATACCACGACGGGCAATACCGGTGAGCTTTTCTGCAGCCTGTTTCACATCGTTTACAATCGCCTGATACAGGGTAACCTGTTCTCTGGTGAGGGTAACAAAGACCCGCGACTCCATCTTTTCCGGAAGATCCCTGATGATATTTTTGTCTGTCTTCAGACGGCGAAGCATGAATGGGCGGATCAGACGGCGAAGTTCTTCAGCTTTTTCCTGGCTGCCATCCTTTTCGATAGGAACAGCATACCCGGTCCTGAACTGTTGTGTAGAACCAAGGTACCCGGGATTTAAAAACTGCATGATAGACCAGAGTTCACTAAGTCGGTTCTCAACCGGAGTTCCGGTCAGGGCAATCCGGTGATCTGCCTGGAAGAGAAAGATAGACCGGCTCTGTTTTGTCCTGGGATTCTTTACATTCTGGGCTTCATCAAGGATGAGACTGTTCCACCTGATAGCAGTGATAAGATCTGAATCACGGGACGCCAGGGGGTAAGTCGTGATGACAAGGTCATGAGCAGAAGCCATATCTGAAAAACCCGACTTCTCCCTCCCGGTTCCATGATGAATATAAACAGAGAGAGAAGGGGAGAACCGGTGCAACTCCCGTTCCCAATTGCCTGCAACCGAGGTTGGACAAATAAGGAGAGAAGGACCTGAACATCCGGCATCTTTACGGGCAAGAAGGTAAGCAATGGTCTGGGGTGTCTTTCCAAGTCCCATGTCATCGGCAAGACATACACCAAGTCCTCGATCTGCTCCGGCAAGAAGGAAGGAAAACCCACTCACCTGATAGGGTCTAAGTACCCCGACAAACGATGAGGGAATCTCCTGCTCATGCAGGGCTGCCCCGCCCTTTGCACTCATAACAAGATCCTGGCTCCAGGAATCATCGCCGATAACCTCGATAAACGATTCTTCATCATCTGCAAGGGCTGTGAGCCTTAACAGATCAACTGCCGGGAGTGTCTCTCCTGCATATGCATCCTGAAGCCGCCTGAGGTTTTTCTCAAGGTCGCCTGCCTGACAGACCATCCACCCATCCCCGGTTCTGATGATGGAATTTTTGAGATCAGTTCTTTGGAGGAACTCTTCAGGAGTCAGGATCTCATCGCCAAGAGCAACCTCATAGTCAAACCTGACAACAGTCTCAAGTCCAAAACAGGTAACTGCACTTGGATCTCTGCTCACCCTGATCCTGATTACAGGTTTTGATTTCCGCTCTGCCCACCATGAAGGGACAATTGTCTCGATACCGATCTCTTTTAGCAACGGTACATCATGGGTCATGAATGTCCAGAGGTCAGGAGTACTCAGGGTAAATCCTCCCGGAGCAGGACTGCTCAGAGAGAGGAGAATTGAATTCGAAACCGCTGAACCCCGACCCAGTTCCTGCAGGAGGGTCTCTTCGAGGATACGCAGGGATGGGAGCGTTTCTGAAAGAATATCACCACCAGACCATATCTCTGCAGCAGGAATGAGACAGGTCAGATCATCAACAGGTCTCAACTCGTAGGTGATCAACCATGATACACGCTCTTTTTCAGGTTCATGAACCCGGAGCACGAGACCCATCTTTGCAAGTATTTTATTGTCTGTGGGTTTTTGCATCCAGGAGATAAGTCTCTTGCCATCCCCGTGCTCAGCCGGGATCAGAGAGTCAAGCCCGAGAAGTGAACTCTGGCCGGTAAGGCTCAGGTAGAAGATCAGAGGAATGGTCTGCTGAATCATAACTGCAGGTGTCAGATGGAGGTCTACCGGCTGGCGGACCAGTGCTTCATAGATTGTCCTCCTGACCAGCGATGTGAGAAAGGTATAGACCGTAGCCTGGGCCTGATATTCATGAAGTGACGGGTCATGAGCTCCAAACCCGGTAGCCGGCACACAAAATGGAGGGATTGCAGTATGAAATGCCCGTATCATTTCATGTTCAGATTCAACGGGATGAAGATCCCAGAGTACATGGAATCCCGATCTGCCGTTCATCCGATATGCAGGAAGATAATGCCCGGACGCGATCAGACAAAGACCTCCTTGAGTCACCGATGCCCAGTACTTTAGTGACTCAGCCATTACACATAAATCGCCAGTAAGGCTTTTGATGCCTGTAATAACCTGAGGAAGGTACTCAAGAGGAAACCTAATAGCAGGCACTGACCATTCGGAAAAACCGATTGCGCGGGGAGCTTCAAGACCTTTCTTGAGATAATATTCTGGTGAACAAACCAGGGTTTTTCCCATTTCCCGGGAGGGAAGGGAGAGATTACATGTGGTCTCCTCAAACCGGGAAGGGAGAACCTTCCAGCGTTCAAGGCACAGAGATAGATCTGCAGATGAGAGACCAAAGGGATGGAGAGGGAATGTGGGCTTTTCGCCTTTCCTTCCCCGCTTGAGGGCAGGACTCTTCTCCAGGTTTATTGTTGTATCCTCTGCAAAGAGAATGAATTGATCGGGAACAACCGGGGAGTAAAGCCCATGCAGGATGATCATGCGGGCTTATACATCGGAGTTGAAAAGGATGAGTGTTTGGATACCCATCCTCATCGTGTTACTATTAATCTGGCTAATAGAATCGGTGATCAAATAAAGTTCTCACCGTTTTCTGCCCATCATCACCTCTTGGGTGACAACGAGGCCATGCTCAACCAGCCCTTCTATTTCTTCAGCAATACCGAGAATCCGCTCCTTTGAATCAACCACATCAATAACCACCGGTAGATCAAACGAGAAATTCAACACATCAATGGAATGGATCGTATGTTCATGCCCATATCCCACCATTCCACGAAATACTGTACACCCGGGAAAACCACGTTCATGAAAAAGGTCTACAAGATGTTTGTATGCCGGTTTTTTCCCAATTCGCGCAGACTCTGCAATATATACACGCAATAACATTCCTTCAGATAACATTAGACACCACTCCCTAGACCGGTAATTACCAGATATCCGGCGCAGACTCCACCCAGACTTCCCAGGAGATTTATAAGGATATTACCTGTCATGACCAGATAATTCTGCTCTTCAAACATCCTGAATGTCTCAAATGAGAAGGTAGAAAAAGTGGTAAATCCCCCGAGCACACCCACATCAACGAAATAGTAGAGATCTCCGGGAGAGCGGGAGAATGCAACCAGTGAGAAGAACAAACTTCCCAGAATGTTTACGAATGCAGTTCCAAGAGGAATACCCCTTACCGTGGCTATTTTAGAGAACTCAAATCTGCATAACGAGCCTGCCGCACCGCCAAGCCCCACAAGAATCAGGTGATCCATGCTGACCCTCTTGGATTTGTAACCATAACCCGGCCGATAAATACTCCGGTAAGTCCTAACAGAATATTGGCCAGGATATTCAGGACTCCAATAACCGGTCCGGCTGAAAAACTCTGATATGCAAAGGCCGAAAAGGTAGTAAAGGATCCAATTACCCCAACACCAAAAAAAAGGCGCGATTTTCTATCAAATGCTCCAAAAAAGATAGAACTATACATCAGGATACTAATCGCGATACATCCGAGAACATTTACAACCAATGTCCCGGGGAGTGAAGGAATATAGTCATTAATCTGGTACCGCCCGACAGCTCCGCAGAATCCGCCGATACAGACCAGTGCTTCATCAAAAAGTGAAATGTTCATATCATACACCGGCTGCGGGAGCCTGAAAGGTGATTATTCCTTCAGTACAGAGATGAGTGA
>NZ_DATMYY010000267.1:0-4077 GCF_035560735.1 Methanospirillum sp. | reverse complement strand
ATCATATATTACTAGCCCAGAGGCAACGTCAGGATTCATATATATGACACCAATCATCCAGACCACCAACCTGAAAAAAACCTACGGAGACGTGACTGCAGTAAACAGCATCACCCTCTCGGTTGAAAAAGGAGCACTTTTCGGACTGCTCGGGCCGAATGGATCAGGAAAGACTACCATGATTAAGATGCTGACCGGACAGATCAGACAAACCAGTGGCTCGGCTCTGGTACTTGGCCGGGAAGTTACATCTGATCCAATATGGGTGAGGCAGCAGGTAGGAATAATTCCTGAACAGGAGACACCACCCAGCTTCCTAACCGCAGTAGAGTACCTTGACCTGGTGGGATCGGTAAGAAATCTGCCTGATATCAGGAGCAAGGCGGATTGGTGGTTTGACTTTCTGGACTTTGCGGACAAAAAGAACGTGCTCTGCAAGGATCTTTCTCGAGGAACACGACAGAAACTCATGCTTGCGCAGGCATTTATTCATCAACCTGAACTCGCATTGATTGATGAACCACTCATCAACTTTGATCCTATCATGCAGAGAAAAGTCAAGGATTTCCTTGTAGATTATGTCAAAACTGGCAATACCATATTTATATCCACCCATATCCTCTCAATAGCCGAGGAGATCTGCTCAGGATTTGCCATCCTCCACAAAGGAAACCTTCTCAAAACCGGCTCGCCACAGGAACTTTCAAGAGAAGGGATAAGCCTCGATGATTACTTCTTGCATCTGGTTGGAAGGGACAAAGATGCGTAAACTCTTCTGGTTGATGCTGAAAGAAGAATGGCGGCTTCATTCCACCATGTTTGGGAGCCTGAGTTTTGCACTCTTCCCAATCATGGTAGGAGGTATCGCATTCATGGGATCGTTCCTGCTTCCATTCATCAGGAAAACGCTCCCACCTGGCAATCTATCTCTGATCCTACACTCAAATTACCTGCTTCTTGGATTCATGGTAGGAGCCTTTGGCCTTCTCGGTAGCGAGGTAATGAACAGGAGGTTTGGACAGGCAAGTCTGATATCTTATGCAGCCAGGACTCTTCCGGTGTCTGACCGGGAGATCTTTGCGACTTTTGTGCTTAAGGATCTCCTGTATTACTTTGTGCTCTGGGTGTTCCCGTTTTCACTCGGCTATCTGCTTGCATCTCCGTTCATCGGTGTCCCGCTGGATCTCCCCCTCCTGCTTAGCCTGACCCTGACAATATCCTTTCTTTCAGGTCTCTCTTTGGTGTTCTTTCTTTCATCACTGTACAGCAGAAGCCATACAGGGCTACTCATAATCATCGGTATACTTATCCTTGGACTTGCAGGATACAGCATCATAACAGGTGACAATCCGGCAAAACTTTTTCCACCCATTATTTTATTTCAGGATTTCTCGCTTTCGCTTCTGGTAGAGAGCCTCATAGGTATTGGTATCTTTTCCACAGTCGGAATCCTGCTGTTTACACCAGAAAACATCGGTGCCTCCAGACAGTATAAAGATCAGATCGTTTCTCTATCCCGGTTATTGTCCAGATTCCCAACACCTGCCCTCTCTGCAAAAGACTTGATAGACCTGTACAGGAGCGGAAGTGCCATCGGACAGACACTCTTCTCATTTCTTATTCCTCTCCTTGTAATCTGGTTTTTTCTTTCACTGACCAGCGATTACCTGCCTAAGAGGAATGTGCTCTTCCTCTATGCCATGACTACCGGGATCATAGCCTCGACAATGTACACCTGGATAACGGCATTTGATTCGTACGCTACATACGCCTGCCTGCCAGTGAAGGTGAAAACAGTTATCATCAGCAAGATAGCCAGTTTTTCGGTACTCCAGGTGATACCGGTTGTATTCCTCGCAATTATCTGTATAATTTCAGGGCAGGCTGTCTACACAGTTCCGGTTATAGTGCTTGCTCTGTCAACTTCGTACTTCACCCTTGGATTAACAATATGGCTTGCAGGGCTTTCGCCAAATATCCTCGTCTATGATGTGAAAGTTATGGCAAGATACTTTATCCTCATCGGTATTGTTACCACGATCTTCAGTTCGATTGCTTTTGCAAATCCCTGGGCCTCACTATCATCAGTGATTTTAGTTGTTCCGGCGTGGTATCTTATACAGATCGGATGTAGAAAATGGGAGTTACACGAGCAACCGATGTACTAGGGTGCAACTGATTATGTTTTTTAAATTTGACAGAACGAAAATTATATATTTATTCAGTTTTTTTCTCAAACCTGAAATTTCCTGATCTGACATCACTGACCCATCGGCTGAACATCTCCATTCCGGCTGCCATGCGTGCTCCGTACTTCATGAAAAACGCCTCTTCTTCAGAAGAAGTTTTAGGAGGAGCAGAGTGGTATGATTCCAGTGCTGCTGTGCCATCATAATCAGTGGCTGAGAACCGAATGTAAAAATCATCATATCCTGCCATCATAGCCTCACCGGTCACGGTAGCAATATGGTATGGATGCTGCACCATCGCAGGGGCAAGATCATTAGAGTACTGGATGCCGGCTGTCCTGATTGCGGCTATCATACTATTGAGATCAGCCATAAATGAAAAACCACCTTCAGGGATGATCGTTCTAACTCCCTCTATTGCTGCACACCGGATAGCGAGCTCTGTTGTCATAATACGATGAATCTCCCGTGTGTCATGCAGATACGTATCCATCGCAGTATTTGGAAGATAGGCAGGTATGGCAGCCTGTTGTACTGGTGTCACGGCTGCGGTATACACTGTTGCAAGAATTTTGATGAACTCATTCTTTAGAATCTGATCAGATCTTTCAGGAAGAATACACGTACCGATACGAAGCCCGCCTGCTGACCGGTCCATCGAGAGTCCATTCAAAACAAATGTCCCTTCCGGATAAATCGAACCCATGCTGATAAATTTTGACAAATCATAGGTGAGAAGGCTGTATGCCTCATTTGCAAGGACGAGTGTGTTAAACTCACGACAAATAGATGCTATCTCCCGGAGATCACTCTCCGTATAGAGGTTCCCGGTCGGGTATCCGGGATTGTTCAGGATCAAGAGATGCTGCGATTTAACGAGTCCTTTCAACATGGCAGCAAGTTGTGGCGGGCGAATCTTATATTGTGATGGGAAATGACCATATAACCGGTAATAGGGTTTATTCAAGATCCTCAGTTGCGGCAGGTATCCAAGCCACCCAGGGGAAGGGACAATAACTGAGCCAGCAATAATGGTGAAAATCGGTAGAACCAAGCCTTTTACCCCATGGCCAATAATAACCCGGTCAGGATCTGCAGAGATATTATAATTTCTTGCATAAAATCCACTTACCGCTTCCCTAAGCTCCAGAAGCCCGGCTGGGTCAGCAAGGGTTCCAGGACATGACTTTCCAGATATCTCTATTCTGATATCATCAGGAATTGGAAATGGAGATTCCGCTTTTCCAAACGAAAAAAAGGAATCACAACATGCAGATGCCTGGCATGCTTTCTTCTGTTCAGATACCAATTGGCTGAACCGTATAGTGTCAGGCTGCTGAATTCGGTCAACCCGTGCATCAATCATAATCCCGGCCACTCTATTATCACCTTGGTGAGAATATCGGAGGAGATTACATATATCTTTTGGTGATGTTTCAGAACAAGACCTGCAACATTGAAAAATATGACAAAAAAGAAAAGGAAATCTTATTCAGTAACCCGGGATTCCTTAACCATTGACCTTACACGTTCAATGATTTCAAGTCTGCCACGATATTCACCTTCGATCTGTTCCTCAATCTGATCAAGAATACTGTCAACAGTCCGGGAGAGGGTATATACTTTTACAGGCCGCCCTTTTTTTTCAGTAATGAGACTCGTTACCTGTGCCCACTTTCGTTCAATCAACTGATTAATAGCGATACTGACTTCAGGTTGCCTGAGGTCTACAATCCGTTCAATCTCCCTTGAAGTGAGATCATATCCCTTGAATAATACAACCAGGACCCGTGCCTCATTACTTTTCAACCCCACATCGGTTAAAATCCTTGAAATTTCCAGATCATTCTCTGAAAACTGTAAACTAATATTCAGATCCATCCATACC
>NZ_DATMYY010000266.1:0-3034 GCF_035560735.1 Methanospirillum sp. | reverse complement strand
ATCAGGATCTGCCCATAATTCGACCTGAACTTCATGAGTGCTGGCAAGAGCGATAGCCACTGATACGTTGATATTTTTGGGAAATTGCTTTATACAATCTTTTGCTTTTCCCTTGAATGCCAATGTCCTGGTGCTGACATTCATCTTAAGGCTCTCCGGACTTTTAGTGGTCCTAAGTAGGATACTCTCGATGTGGCTTATCTGGCCAATCTTGAGATTGTCCAGTCCCATGATTGCGCCGCTTGGAATATGAATCCGTTTCCGGTTTTCCTTGGCGACAGAAATAAGATCTTCCCTAAAGGCATCGTCAGCGAGGGCACCAACACTTAAGATGACCAGATCTTTCCCGTGTTCAATAATTTTTAGTGCGTATGCCCTTACAGCAACGATGGATGCTGCTTCAGCACAGATATCGAAATCAGCAGAGATGAATTCATCAAAGTCTGAATAAGGCTGTGCCCCGGTCAATTCTGCGAGGCTCGCTGCATGTTCAGGCAGCTGGTCAAAAACTCCAACAACCTGAAAACCCTCCTGATGGGTTGCGATGATCTTTCCTACGTTGCCACAACCCAGGAGCCCAATTCTGACCATTGCCTACATATTTGCCGAATATAATTAAACAGTTTTGCACAGTGTGATCGATTTATCGCTGTGCCTATCTGCCATCAGATCCCATATTCTGGATAATGGATGAAAAATCCGGCGAGTCTCTTTCCTATCCGCCATGGGTTCAGGCTCTTTCCGGGCAGAAGATCTGTATCCTGACCTTTGGATGCACCTATAATGAAGGTGATTCTGATAGACTCAAGCATATTCTCACGCGTGCAGGTTCTTTGCTCGTGGAGGATCCACAAGATGCGGATGCAGTGATTCTTAACACCTGTATTGTGATAGAGAAGACGGAACGCAAGATGATCAGGCTGCTGAAGGATTTGGAGGGGAAAGAGATCTGGGTCACCGGCTGTCTTCCCACTGCACGTGCCGCAATTCTTAATGAATTTCCTGCCGTCCGGATATTATCTCCTGATAGTATACATGCTGTTGATCTGGATCATAATGTGGCACCATCCGGTCCGGTTGCAGTTGTTCAGATTGGTTCCGGCTGCCTTGGTCACTGTACCTATTGCATCACGAGACATGCACGAGGTCGCATTAAAAGTAATCCGATAGAGGAAATAATCTCGCAGATTCGCGCAGCAGTCCAGGGAGGGGCTGTGGAAATCCGCCTGACGGGTCAGGATCTGAGTGCATACGGGTATGACTGGGGAACACCGTCTCTTCATACTCTTCTGCTTGCCATAGGGGAGATAAAGGGCACCTTTTTTGTTAGACTGGGCATGATGAATCCGGCAACACTACTTCCTATCATTCATGAGGTTGCTGATGCTTTGGACAATGATCACATATTCTCGTTTGTTCATCTCCCTGTTCAATCAGGGTCTGATCAAGTTCTCAAACGAATGGGGAGGGAATACAACCTCCCTACCTACCTCATGCTGGTAGATGCACTTAAGAAAAAAAATCCTGATATCTCTATCGCGACCGATGTTATTACCGGATTTGTTGCTGAGAGTGAAGACGAATTCAAAGAAACCTGTGAGCTTTTGGTTGCTCTTCAGCCTGATGCCCTTAATGTTACCCGGTACTCATACAGGCCGGGGTCCACTGCCCCAAGAGTCGGGGAACTTCCTGATCGGATCAAAAAAGATCGCTCACGTGAGTTGATTCGCATCGGTTATGCTATCCTGAAGACGAAGAAAGTAGCGCTTGTGGGAAGGACAGAAGAGGTTGTGATCACTGAAAAGCTTAGGGAAGGCACCGTAATGGGAAGAACCAGATCGTATACTGGAATAGTAATTGCTGAAGATCTCCTGGTAGGGAGCCTTCATATGGTGGAATTTACTGGAGAGCGGACCCAGTACCTCACTGGAAGGGTAATAAGATCACTGTACTGACCAAAAGCAGTCAGTTGGATTTTTCCCTCACCCGGGAGACGGTACCTGCACTGGTGAAATACATGGAAGATGTCATACTCAATGGATATAACCGCCTTATTGATCTCATTCAGACAACGGATGCCGGGATCGATAAGCACAGCGAAGAGATTCGCACTCAAGAAGCAGAACTCGTAGCAAGGATGGGTGCTCTGACTGCCCCTGTTATTCAAACAATGGGCATTACCATTCTTGAAAAAGGAAAAAAGGACAATAAAGGTGACATTTACGATGCGAAGCATTACTCTTCAAAGGTGTTTGTCCTTGGGAAGAGTGCCGATCCTGCTCCATACCGTCCAGATAATATGTCACGTCAGGTCATTGATCAGTTCTGTCTCATCAGTGCGGATGGCAAGTTCTACGAAGTGATGTATAGTGCTGATGATCTGATTGTTGACTCTTACATGGGAGAACTTACTCCACGTCAACTGATTGATCTCTATGGGTATGACGCGGTGTTTATGCTGTACAAAGGAATGAAGCAGTACCTTGAAGGGCAGGAAAATCTTCTCTCTGCTCTTGAGGTAACCCTCCAGTTTCTGGTAAAACCTGTCTGACCATCTGTTCTATTTTTCTTTCCAACTAAAAAGTGGAAATATTGGTTTGAGCAGATCTGTCTCCTCTTCATATCCTGATAACCGGAAGATCCTCTCTGTCCGCGATCCATCCTTCTGTTCCCATGAGACAGCTGCTTTTGCATTACGAAGCATTGAGGGTAGGTGATATCTGTGTACCGAATCAGGATTCAGATCCCCTACCTCATATCTGATATCATCTGGAATTATCCGGACCTGTACTGATCTGGCTGGTGCAGTTCCAAGATTCTCGACAATTACTGTTTCAGCATCGTCAGCCAGTGTAGCAGAGATCTCAGGATGTGCATTCTTTTTTGCATCCTCTGAGATCAGCAAAACAAGTAAAATCGTGAGAAAAATTACTGCTACAATACCTGCTGCAGCCGTTTCTATAAAAAACCAAGATAACAGAGTGAGAACAATTCCAAGAAAAACAGTCACAAGGATATTCTTATTCATATACTC
>NZ_DATMYY010000265.1:0-4630 GCF_035560735.1 Methanospirillum sp. | reverse complement strand
TCTATATAGAGATAAAGATTGCGATTTTCACTTAACTTCAAACCAAAATCTTTTAAAAGATATTAGGATTACCATCATTTACCCCTGAATGATCACGACACAGACTTTGAAAACAAACCCGTGGATTCAGGCTGAATTAGTGGTAGATGAACATGAGAGGTGATAGATGAAAATTCAGAACCCCCCAGTTGAACTAGCTTGGCGGCAGATCATAGAGGGGGATAAACAAGATTTCTCGTCTGGCTGTTTAATCATTTCTTCTCTCCTTCACAGGAGAAAACCAGTACAGAAAAAAGTCAGGCATATCCCAAGAGTTCACGGGTGCATGCCGGTAGTGACCCTGTCAGGTGGTGAATATGGTTCGCATCGCTGAATTCCATACCCGCCAGACTGCAGGATATGACGCAAAAGCAATACTGCAAAACCAGGGATATGAAGTAGCAAAAGTGCTTCTCCGTTCCACAAACAAACCTGGGAAGATCGGGCTCATTGCATGGAACAGGCTTGAAATGCTCTTTGTCTGCATCAGATCCTATCGCGGCAGGTTTCATCTGCAGGAGGACATCGATGCTCTTTCACTGCTTCACCGTTCAGGCGCATATCCGGGAGAGATCCAGTACTGGGTGAGACAAAAAAGCGGCTGGATCAGGTACCGGATCTGCAGCGGAGGAGCGATCAGACTGCGGGGGTCTGATGATGCCAGTTCCTGATCCGGTGTGTCAGTATTCGCAAACTCTCGATTTGCCTGCAGTGAGCTGTCAAAACTTCTCCAATTACCGGGGATGGTATGCCTGGTGAGATTGGATTAGCAGGAATTCTTGCAGGAATCAGGCTGCTTGTTCCAGATACCCACACGTTTGAGATCAGGACTCTTGGCTCTGACGGCATCGGTTCTGGGTATTACAACAACCATCAGAAGGCTGCAGAAGACATTCTCCTGCTTGAACAGGATCTCCATGTTTCAGGGATATATGTCACCCTGAATGAGGTAAACCCGGTTTTACTCGCACGAAGATCAAACCGCATCAAAACAAGACTCGGGCGAGCCGAAGCAACAACTGCAGACTACGATATCGTCAGAAGGCGATGGCTTCCAATCGATATTGATCCAATCAGAATTTCAGGTGTCTCTTCATCTGACTCTGAACATAATAATGCCCTGAATCTTGCCGAAACCATAAAATCATGGCTCTCTTGTAATGGCTGGCCTGAACCAGTCCTGGCAGACTCAGGCAACGGGGCACACCTTCTCTATGCAATCGATCTTCCAAATGATGATACCAGCCGTGATCTGGTAAAATCCTTTCTTGAATTCCTTGATTGTCGCTTCTCTACACCTGCATGCAAGGTAGATACCGCGAACTACAATGCAGGAAGGATTTGGAAAGTTTACGGGACATATGCCAGAAAAGGAGATAATGTTGCTGATCGACCACACCGGAGATCGCGGATCATCACAGAACCACAGACAACAAGTATTGTCTTGCCTGAGCAGATACAGGCCCTTGTGCCAGATTGCGGATCACCTGTTTCTGAAAAACCAAAACAGGTGCCTGATACTGCTCATGATCAGAGAGCAGAATCGGGATTTGATCTGGGTTCCTGGTTAAAGATCCATAACCTCACCGCCACAGCAAAACCATACAAAGGCGGCACTCTGTTTTCACTTGAGCAGTGTCCATTTTCTAATGCCCATAGAGATGGTGCTTTTGCAATTCAGTTCCCAAACGGTGCTATATTTGCAGGATGTCACCATGATTCCTGTGGAGGGGGAAGACAGAGGTGGCCTGAATTGAGGGCTCGCTTTGAAAAATCAGCCCGAACTACCGCATCCCTGAATGAGAAAGACAAACCTGATAGGAAACGGGAGATAAAAGAATCAAAACCGGTCAATGATTCACAGTCTTCCAATTCTCCCACCAGAGTTATACCAAACCCGGCAAACGATTGCAAGGAGACAGATGCCGGGCAGGTAAAAGAAGATCCTCTTTTGATTCGTGCCCAGGAGATCCTTGCAGGAGGCAATCCACTTGAAACAATGCTTGAGACATTTGGCAGGTATCATGAAGGGGATCAGACTGTTGCCGAATGCCTGATTCATTCACTTGTATCCAGAACGGTGATCAACAGCAGAGGGCTGCATGTCTCTATCACCGGTGAGTCAGGGAAAGGAAAATCACATGCCATAGAGACCATGAAATCCCTGATTCCTGCAGCGTACCGGCTCGATGGGAGAATGAGTGACAAAGCACTCTTTTACATGGATGATCTCATTCCCGGAACCGTGATCACGCTTGACGATGTCAGCCTCTCTGACCAGATGCAGGAGATATTGAAAGGGGTTACCACATCATTTCAGAAACCATTTCCATACCGGACTGTGAATACGGAGAGAAAACCTCAGATCTGCACGATACCAGAGCGGTGTGTCTGGTGGATTGCAAAGGTTGAAGGTGCAGGTGATGATCAGGTCTTCAACCGGATGCTTACCTGCTGGATAGATGATTCAGATGAGCAGGACCAGAAGGTACTTGACCGGACCCTTGCCGGTGCAGAACAACTACCTGGATCGCAGGTTCAGGTAAGTGAGGATATCGGCATATGCAGAAAGATTTGGGATGAACTCACACCAGTTTTCGTTGTAATTCCGTTTGCACGAAGAATCAGGTTTCAGTCTGCAGAGAATCGCCGTAACCCGGATATGCTGCTCGATCTCATCAGAACAAATGCTGCACTCTGCCAGCAGCAGCGGACAATCCAGGAATCTGATGGGGTCTCCTGTGTAATCGCAACAGAGGAGGATTTCAACCAGGCTGCACGGCTCTTTGTTGCCCTGAACGGAGAGACCGGTGGACAGGCAACCAAACTGACACGTCGTGAATCTGCTCTCATCGAAACGATTGGAGCAGCAGATCTTCCCGAAATAACGACAGAAGAACTCCAGCAGGCAACCGGCTGGACAAACAGTTCTATCACCAAACTGATTCACGGGTACCGGTCTCATGGGAAGACATACTCCGGAATTCTTGAGAAATGTCCGGCCATCTCGTTTCTTGACCGGACAGTCTCGATTGGTGATGAGCGATGCACAACAATGAGGAGAACCCGTGCTTATCGCTGGGATTCGGGATTATACAAAGCCTGGGTAAAAGGAGGATCAGTCTGGCTTGCAAGCGATGATCCAGGTTCTGACGAGGATCAGGGTCCGGACCCTGACAGTGGTGACTCTGCCCAGGATCCACCGGCAGACGCTGATCTTATTTCAATGAAACCTGATGCTGCTGTTGATTCTGCTGAATCATCTACCCGTGAGGGAGAGGACCAATCAGTCAGAACGGAGAGCAATCCGAAAGTCTCACTCTCTGCAATACGACCACAACATTTTGTTCTGATTTCCGGAGGTCTTGACAGGCGTCGATGCTCTGTCTGTGGCAGGAGAAGAAGTCAGTTTCAGGAGAAGGAAGGAAAAAGAAAGGATAAACCAACTACCCGGGCATCTCTGACCCTCTGCAAGTCATGTTATGCAAGGGCGGTATCTCGGACTGTAGCCTCTCATACAATTCTGCCTGGCACTGTTGACGTAGCAAAGATGGTGAAACATACCACTTCTCTTGGACGATGTAGTCTTTGTAATCTGAAGCCTGCTATCTGGAATGATCCCGGTTCAAGAACGGTATTGTGTGAATCGTGTTATGCCAGTGTTCAGGGAGGAAATTCAGGATTTTCAAAAGAGAATGGCCCTCCATAATCAGCTGTTTGGGAGGGAGGGAGGTGTATTGGATGGATAATGCTACGGGGTTATCATGAAGAGACCGAACACTGAAAGGTGCACCTCAAAGAGGTGTCCGCATCTGATATGGCAGTGGTATCGCACTTCAGGTCCAATAACCAAGGATCGCAGGCGATGCATCTGTGTACTTATGGACAGACAACCGGGAAACATGGACTATTGTCCAATTGAAGAGGAGGCAGGAGTGCCTGGGGGATAAGACAAATGGGAGCATTTGTAGAGACAGTTAAACCTCGTCAGGGGTTTGAGCATTGTGGCAGGATTATCAGGGATGAGGATCTTCTGATGGTATATATTGATGCAGTCGGGAAATTCTCCATCTCCGGAGTGATACTTACAACTGTACTTCAGGGTCTGGGTGAGGGATTGATCTCAGGCCCGATTCAAGGAGTTGTACGACTGTCTGAGAGTGGAAAGGGACTGTACATGGATATCGGGGGGATCTCGTATGCTATCCCTGTTGCCCGGGTCCGGGCTGTAATGAAAGGAGAACAACGAAAGGGTCCGGTGAGCAGAGTGAGATAATCCGTGTCCTGGCCGAAAATAGGCCTTTGATCTTTTTTTTATGGAGTAATTGTTCCGTGGGTGCATCCAGGTAGTGAAACCTGTTAGTCATTTCTCTGTGGACCGGTGACCCATGTCCAGGTAATGTTGCCAGGGCGGCAGGGCGGCGAATCTGGTGTCAGGGCGGGGATATTCCTCACGCGATATGAGACTTGATTCATAAAAACGTGATGATGCAAAGATATTCCGGGTTCCGGGCGGCGGGGCGGGAATAACAGGCACATAATCACAGGGAGGAGAATCAGTTGTAAGGGACTGTGCCCGGAGGTTCTCCCG
>NZ_DATMYY010000264.1:0-3154 GCF_035560735.1 Methanospirillum sp. | reverse complement strand
ATATATCCAATCCCTTGAGAAATACTTATCTTATAATGAGAATCAGAGCATCTAATCAGGTAATCGTTCTCGCGATTATTCTTATTATTGTTGGTCTTTTAACCATTTTTCTCCCCTGGTATATTCTTCCGGTATGCGAGGCAGCCGATAAAAGTTCGCCAGGAATGGCAGACATGCACATGGATAAAGGAGTTATTATGAAATGTGGATATACTGCACGGGGAGAAATTGGTTTAGGAATTCTGGGAGTATTATTAGGATTAACTCTTTTGATTCTTCCACGCAGAGAGGCACGGAGAGCAGTTGGAATTCAAACGATTGGGGTGGGAATCATCACAATTCTGTTACCTACCGTGTTGATAGGTGTGTGTGGAACTCCCACAGCTCCCTGTGTTATCGGAACCAAACCTGGTCTGATACTTCTTGGAACAATAACGATCATTATCGGTGTAATCCTAGTTGCAACTCGCGATTTGGGTGATTCATCCGAAACACGGTGAAGATCTGAATGTTTCATCTTATTAGAAGAAATATAGCATACCGCCCTGTTCGGAATGGGGCTCTCATTTTTTGTTTTGCAATAATCGCGTCAAGTATGTTTGCCGGAAATTATATTCTCGCTGGGGCAACAGATAGTGTTGAATCGGGAATCTCCCGTCTCGGTGCAGATATTATTGTGGTTCCTGCGGAATATGAAGGAAAGAGTGAAGCGGTTCTATTGAGAGGAGAACCCTCCACGTTCTTTTTTGATCATGATGTAGTTCCAGCTATCCAATCAGTTGAAGGAGTTAATAAAATCACTCCACAACTCTATATTGCAACTTTGAATTCAGCCTGCTGTTATCTTCCAGTTCAACTTATTGCATTTGAATCTGATAGGGACTTTACTATTACACCGTGGCTTAGAGAACATAATCTTGAACCATTGAAAAAGGATGAGATTATTGTAGGAAATCTCATTGTTCCAGATAAAGGTGCAACTCTCAAATTCTATGGGCATGATTTCACTATTGCTGGAAAACTGGATCCGACAGGAACCGGGCTTGATACATCAATTTTCATCAGATACGATGATGCATACACAATGGCGAAAGAATCTAAAGAAAAGGCTGTATCAGAGATTGTTTTACCTGAAAAAGGATCCTCTGCAGTATTAGTTCAGGTAAAGGATCCATTAAAAATAAAGCAGATATCTGAGCAGATTACAAAAACTGTACCGGGATCAAAAGCATTGACTCCCGAATTGTTGATATCGACAGTAACCAGTCAATTAAATTCGGTCACACAATTACTATATGTAACATCTATTATTGCAACCGTAGTAGCCCTGCCTTTGACAGCTCTCATATCGATTATGGTCGCTAATGAACGAATCAGAGAATTGGGAGTCCTTAGGGCACTTGGAGCAGATAAGGGAACTGTATTCAAACTGATTTTTGGAGAAGCCGTACTAATATCTTTCATTGGAGGCGCTCTTGGAATTATTGTCTCATGGTTCTTGTTCATTTTATTCCAGGAATTAATTGGCTCATTAATCCATATTCCCCTGACTATTCCTCATATTACAGTTCTTGTTTCAATTTCACTTACTGCATTGATATTGACCATTGCAGTAGGTGGGATTGCATCATTATATCCGGCATATCGAAGTGCCACCATTGAACCATACACTGCAATCAGGAGTGGAGAATTATGATAGAAGTAAAAGGATTATTCAAATCATATCACGATGGGGATCATGAAGTAATCCCTCTTAATGATACTGAGTTTACCTGCGAAAGAGGAGACTTTGTATTGATAGTTGGCCGTTCTGGAACAGGAAAAACGACCCTGCTAAATACAATCGGCGGTCTGACTCGACCAGATAGGGGAAGTGTTCTGGTCGCTGGTAATGATATTCTCTCATTAACTGACAAGAAGGGTGCTGCGGTTCGTTCTAGTATCATTGGATTTGTCTTTCAGTTTCCAGGGCTTCTTTCTTCTTTAACTGCACTTGAAAATGTAATATTACCAACCGAAATTGCAGGTAACACTCCATCAAAAGAAAAAGGGCTTAAGCTTCTTGAAAACGTTGGATTGAAAGATAAGGCGAATAACTCCCCATATCAGTTATCTGGTGGAGAATTAAAACGAACCTCTATCGCACGAGCATTAATAAATGATCCCCTGTTGATCCTTGCAGATGAACCTACCGCTGATCTGGATTATGATACAGAACTAGAGATCATGGAACTTTTTGCTGAAATCAACAAGGCAGGAACCACTATCATCATGGTGACGCATAATGTTGACCTTGTTAGATATGCCAACCGGGTCTTTAAAATGGAACACGGAAAATTGATAGAAGTATCTCAGGTGCCTCAGAATGCTGCAGGTAATTAAAAAGAATATACTCTATCATCCAATACGGAATGGAGCTCTCATATTCTGCTTTGCAATCATAGCAGCAAGTCTCTTTTCTGGCAATTATATCCTTACTAGTGCAAGTGAAGGGGTGAAATCAGGAATTACGAAACTTGGTGCAGATGTATTGGTGGTTCCCAAAGATTATGTTGGAAAAAGTGAGGGTGTTATCCTTCGCGGAGAACCGTCAATGTTTTTTTTTGATACTGATGTTACTGATGCTATTGCAAAAGTGAAGGGTGTTTCACAGGTTGCTCCCCAGGTTTTCATTACTACTGTGAATGGAACTTTTAGTTCGGTACCAGTACAACTGATTGGATTTAATCAGTCTCTTGATTTTACGATTACCCCATGGTTGAAAAAGAATAGTCATGAACCATTGAAAAAGGATGAAGTATTGGTTGGTAATCAGATAATTCCTGAGGTTGGAGAAACTCTTAAATTTTATGGGCATGATTTTACAATCACAGGGAAACTTGAACCTACTGGAACTGGTGTAGATACCTCGGTTTTTATGCGGATCGAAGATGCTTATACGATGGCTAAAGAATCTAAAGAAAAATCAACAACTCCACTGACACTTCCTGAGGGTAAACCTTCAACCATCCTTGTCAAAGTAGATAATGCATCAGAGACTCATGAAATCTCATTTAGGATTGTTGATGCTGTATGGGGAGTTAAAGTTCTCACGCCAGAAGTGTTGATATCTACAGTATCGGGGCAGTTAAATTCACTTACAAGAATATTGTAT
>NZ_DATMYY010000263.1:0-2224 GCF_035560735.1 Methanospirillum sp. | reverse complement strand
CATCATGCCCTTTTGTTTTTCACTTATCTCTTACCGGAACCTTTATTCGTTTACCATTATTATAATCAAATGAATATATCGGGGGACTGATTTTGGTACGTACACAGAGACGAGTGGAGGTTCTGGCTGTTTTAATACTGCTCTGCCTCATTCCACTCATAGGGGTTGCAGACAGAGGTATCTCTTCCCAAATGGATGCTCCAAAAATATTATTCCAGTCAGATACAGCGGCTATCTCTACATCTGCACATTCAGCGATGATTGCACATCCTTCAAAGGATCAGAGAAAGCAATGGAATTCTGAGTACCTGAATGCTCCTTTAGCATCAGTGAAAAATAGTGATCTCAAAAAAGATCTTGACGACTCGTCCACGATGAGTCTTTTGCGTTACATTACATACAATGCAACAGAGAGGGATCAACAGGACTGCGGAAATGGCTGGGTATGGGTTGGAACCAGTGCTCTTGAAGTTGCGCACTCAACACAGAATGGTGTAAATGATAGGTTGTCTGTCCAATATCTCAACTCAAAGTACCATAATGGGGGAAAATCTCCATACTCCTCATCTGATTGTGCATGCAACGGAGGAAATTCTGCAGAATTTGTGAATTTCTATATGTTAAATGGTAAGTACGGTGGAAATAAAACTGTTATTCCCTGGAACAATACAAATGCCGCATTTTTCGACGGAAATGTTACGTCTACAGGGCATTCAAATATTGATTCAAGTCTTATCAACCTGACTCCTTCATACAAACTCACAAGCCTTGACGTTTCACGTGTTGAAACATTAAATATCCCACAGGATTCTGCGATAAAAAATATCAAAAAGATGCTGGAGAATGGAAAACCGGTAATACTTACTTTTTATCTTCCTGATCAGAATGCCTGGAATGAGTTTGATCGGTTCTGGGATTATGGGCTGCAGGATGTGTCATACTTTGATATCGACACCTATGCAGGAAGCACCTATACCTCAACCGGAGGAAGTCAGATGGTTCTGGTTACCGGGTATACCGATAACGGTACAGCCGGATATTGGCAGTGCCTGAACAGCTGGGGGACTTCTACATTCAGACCGAACGGTACATTCTATATCAATGAGTATATGGATTACTCAGCGGCATATTCGGATTATGGGGAGAATCTTCCGGTAACCCAATGGGAGACTCTTGATACTGTATATAATACTACTGTGCAGAACACCACACCCACTGACAATCCGAACCTGACTGCAGATTTTGATATCTCTCCTGAAAGTGGGTACCCACCTCTTACGGTTCATTTTTCTGATACTTCCAGTGGAGGACCTGACTCCTGGAAATGGAACTTTGGAGATGGGGGTGGTTCCATCATCTCGAGTCCGAATCACACCTATACTCAGCCAGGACATTATTCTATTTCATTGTCAATAGCAAAGTCTGGATATTCTGCAGGAACAATTAAGAAAAATGCTGTAACTGTTAAGTTCCCGTATGTCACTGTGAGTCCGTTCCCAAAACCTGATGGAGGGAATTATTCCGTGCCAACTGATCCTGATGGAGATGGAAGATACGAAGATATTAACGGGAATGGATGGCTGGAGAATGATGATCCTGTTGTTTACCTGAAAAATCTTCAGTTTGCACAGAAGAATGAACCAGTTACCCAGTTTGACTTTGATGGGAGTGGTTTCATTGGGTACGGGGATATCGTGATGCTGAAAAAGATGGTGTGATCATGATGAAATTAACACGTATTTCAGGACTGGTTGCGGCATTTATCCTTATCAGTATATTTTCCACACCGGCCCTGGCTCTTTCGCAGCCTGTTCTCTTCTTTTCTCCGGATTTGGTGGAGAGCAATACTGGTGATAATGTTCAGGTTCATCTTCTGATGGACGGTGCTTCCCGTGGACTATCCGGGTATGGATTAATCATTTCACTAGATACCCCAGACATTGTTGATATCATCGGTATAGATCTTCCAAAATGGACCGGACTTCAGGATATTCAAAAGCAATCTGATTCTTCCTATCTGATACAGGGAGTTGACTCCAATGATAATCAGCATCCAGGTGCACCGAAAATTGATCTGGCAACCGTAAAGGTGCATGCCAAAGCTCCCGGTTATGCCACAATCAGGGCCACACCGATAATGATTGATGATGATCAGAAAGGCAGGTACGAAAGCAGTCCGGTTGCAATGACTATTGTTATAACTGGAGCAGGTCCTGTTCCATTA
>NZ_DATMYY010000262.1:0-3074 GCF_035560735.1 Methanospirillum sp. | reverse complement strand
GTTCTGGGTATTTTCATATTTGGATTGATAGCAGGGATATGTCCATGTAATAGCGTTCTCTGTCTTGGACTTATTGGGTATCTGACCAGTGGGAATACATCGTTATCTCTGCCAAATATTCTCAAACTCACGATATCCTTCTGCATCGGAACTATTCTTGTGCTCCTTCCTCTTGGACTTATAGCCGGATTCATCGGACATTACCTTTTATTCATAAACGAGTCAATCGCCTGGTTTATTGGAGGAATTATTCTTATTTTCATGGGATTACAACTTCTTCATGTCTATAAACCGCCTATCAGGAGTATCTTCAACTTTTTGAGGGCACCGATATCATACTCCCTGACGGGATCATTTCTTCTTGGACTCTCATTCGGTGCAATAACAGTTGGGAGAGGTGCTCCTATGCTTCTTATTGTTTTGACATATATTGCGCTGAATCAAACCGCTTTGCAAGGCTTTTTCACGATTCTTATCTATGCAATTGGTCTGTCAATCCCGCTCATCATTATCAGTTCTCTTGGGGGTGCAGTAGGAAAGAAGATCAAGGATTATTCCCGGGTGAGTGGTGATGCCCTGGATCGTGTAATTGGTAGTGGAATTATCCTGATCGGAATGTATTTTCTGTATCTGACGTTTACGAGATGAATCGCGAATCTAATCGAATTTCACCGGTGATAATACATAATTGAGGGTGTCAAATTTGATACCTTATATCTCATTAGTGATGAAACGTTGAACTGAAATAGATGTGTATACTACGCTTAATTTTTGAAATTCGCATTTTAATCCGGGGTTATTTTCAAAGCCTGCCGCTGATAACATATCTGAAATCAATCACATCGTCAGAGAAAATATGTCACATATATTGACAAGGTACATTTGCAGGTACCATCTGTTTTTATATCACGTTTCCGAATATATTGTTTCATGGGCGTGTGGATCTCTTACCTGCGAATAGTATTGATCATCCTTCTGATCTCAGCAATAATTCCACTTATGTCTGCCAATACAGACATTCAACAAAAAAATACCTCTTTCATCGATAAGACCTCATCGAACCACTCTGTCATACCTCATGAAACGAGAGGAACTCTTGAGTATGCTCAGGATCGTCTTCTGGTAAAATATAATACCAATATGGATACCTCTCAGGAGTTCATTTCTGAAGTCTCCCGTCTCAATGCACAGGCAGATGCCTCCGTGATGACTGATTATACCCCACTTGGCCTTCCCGGTCTTGAACTGGTCAGAATTGGGAATAACAATCTATCAGAAGCAATGGAGATGTATTCAAAAAGCCCGTATATCGCATATGCAGAACCAGATTATCTAATTCGTATGCCAGATGATGAGAATAATTCCTCTGCCCTTTCAGCATCAGATCAAGAAAATTACCTGGCCAATATTCCTAATGATACGTACTTCAACGATCTCTGGGGTCTGCTTAACACCGGGCAGGATGGGGGGATTCCCGGGGTTGATATCAATGCACCTGAAGCCTGGCGGGACACAACAGGATCAAAAGATATTATTATCGCGGTGATAGACACCGGGGTTGATTATACTCATCCAGATTTAGCTGGGAATATGTGGGTAAACAATCACGAGATTCCGAGTAATGGCATCGATGATGATGGAAACGGGTATGTTGACGACTACCGTGGATATAACTTTGATACCCAACGTCCGGATCCCATGGCTGTAACTCTGCATGGAACCCATTGTGCAGGAACCATCGGAGCAGTAGGAAATAATGGATTAGGAGTCTGCGGTGTGAACTGGCATACCTCTATCATGCCACTCAATACCTACAATGTGACTGCCAAAGGAATATATATCTCATCCTTAATCGCAGCGTATCGGTATGCAGACACGATGGGTGCCCGGATTACGTCGAACTCATATGGAGGGTACACATTCTCACAGGCATGGTCTGATACTATCAATAGTACTCATTTTCTCATGGTATGTACTGCGATGAATTACGCGTCAGACAATGATAAGAATCCTGTATATCCTGCAGGCTTTCATAATCCCAATATTATTTGTGTTGGATCGATCGATTCCAATAATGATAAATCAGGGTCATCCAATTATGGGAAAACCTCTGTTGATCTCATGGCTCCAGGTGGCAATATATATAGCACCTCCTGGGGTTCAATGCCATATTCATGGCAATCCGGGACATCTATGGCAACTCCACACGTTGCCGGGGTAGCAGGTCTTTTGCTAAGCTGGAATCCGAACCTGACAAACCAGGAACTAATAGACCGGATCTTATCAACTACTGATCCTATTGGAAATGGGGATCTCTATCCCACGGTTACCAATGGGAGAGTGAATGCCGCACATGCTCTGTATTGGAATTCTTCTCCTGAAATCTATTCAGTATATCCAAATCATGGGTATAACAACCACACGGCTGTCATAACGAATCTCTCAGGCAATAACCTCTTTGATCGATCAATAGTCAATCTCACTAAACAAGGGCAGAATAATATCTCGGCAATCAATGTAACTGTTATATCTCCTCATTCAATCTCCTGTTTATTCCCAATTACCAGTGCTTCTGCCGGAACATGGAATATTTCTGTTACTAACCCGTATGGCCAGACCTTCGAATTACCAAATGGGTTTATTGTTTCTGAAAGTACCATATCTCCACCTGTCGTCACAGGTATTTTTCCAACAACAGGTCAGGCAGGCACCCGGGTTCCCTTCACCCTTACAGGTTCCAATTTTGATTATGTAAATACCGTTAATCTGAGCAGGAGTGGGATGACAAATATCTCTTCAGTCGGAACGCTCCAGGGTAATAATCTGACCGGAGTATTTGATATTGCGTATATACACTCCACTGATCTCTGGAATGTAACTGTAAACCAGAGTGGTTCTTATTGCTCTGTTCCTAATGCCTTCACGGTGCTAGCGGCTGCTCCGGAACCTGAATTATCCAGGATTGAACCGAATTTTTCATACAACTCCCAGGCTGCTCAAGTGGCAATTATCGGATCCAACTTTGTAGATGGTATTCGTGTTGAGCTCTCCTCTTCTGATGGATATATATTACC
>NZ_DATMYY010000261.1:0-10022 GCF_035560735.1 Methanospirillum sp. | reverse complement strand
CATTGGACCTTATGATTTATAAATGGGAGGAAGAAGAATACTTCCATAATGACCCAGCAAGCATATATTCTTTGATGAGAAACTTGTAGAAGTTGATGCATAGAGTATCAGCATAATTGTAGGAGTACTGTAATGAAATTCGGATACATCGCAACTATTGCACTGGTTGCCCTCGTGGCAATCGTCGGTTTTGCAGCAGCAGACCGTCTTCCAAACGCAACCCCTGAGAACCAGGTTTTCTCCGTTGACACCGTTATCGATGCCACTGGTGCAGTTGATGACAAGTCAACCATGTCCTGGGTTATTGCAAACCCCGGCGCAATTCCAACCGGTATTCTTGGAGCAGGTCAGTCAATCTCTGATGTTACCTACAAGGATGCAATCCTGACCAATGGTGGTAAGCTCGCAGAGAACAAGAACTTCGACTTCAACTCTAAGAACCAGGGAAGTGGCCTCTATAACATTGAGTCACAGAAGGTTCTGACCTACGCCAGCACCGAAGGTGCACACCTCGTTGGTGAGGAAGAGTACACTCTGTCCGTTGCAGGTAACTATGCAAACGCAGATAACAACATCCGTTGTGTCTTCTCAACCCTGAACGGAAGCATCCTGCCAGCATTCTGTAACATCGTCTCTGCAAAGAGCAGCCTTGTTAACGTAAACAGTGCCCAGGTTTCAACCAAGGGACAGATCCGTGCAGTCGCTGAGACCGCAGATGTTCCAGCAGGCCTGAACTACCAGATCGCAGTTACCCCTGATGCAAACTCAGGCAGCGGCTTTGCAGAGGGTACTGTCAAGACCGTCTTCGCAGGCAGTATTATGGAAGCCCGTGACGGTGGAGATGACAACTACGCACGGAATGGTGCTAACGGCGGTGCAACTGCAACCTGGAACAAGACCTCTGCAACCAACAGCTGGAAAGACAACACCGAAGTAACCGGTGGAATCAAGACCCTGCAGAAGGCCTTCACCTACCAGTCCGGATTCAGAGTCTAAACTCTGAAACCATAATAATTCCTTTTTTGTAATTCATTTTTTGAAGTTTTCACAAGTTTCCCACCTTTCTCATAGTAGAAATTATCATATTCCCTAGAGGGTATACGCTAATTAACTCCTGTCCTCCTAATGTACAGTCAGAATATACTAGCCGATGACTGTGAACAGGAAAAACGTTACCCTTACCTTGGATGACCTAAAATCCAGCGCTGCATCACTGAAGAACCTTAAGGTGTCCATAGGATCATTGCGTGGTGACCAGTGGAACGAGGATGAAGGGCCAACTCCAATGCCTTCGCACACTGATCTCAGGAACTGGGATAGGATGCTTCTTTCCCGATATAAACCACTATATCTGCCATTCTGCGACCTGTGTTGCCTTTGTACATACGGAAAGTGCGACTTGTCAGGAGGAAAGAAAGGCGCCTGTGGTATTGGGATGGAAGCACAACAATCCAGGATTGTACTACTTGCAGCCTGCATTGGTGCTGCAACCCATATTAGTCATGCCCGTCACCTTGTAACACATCTTATCAAAACATATGGCAGACGCCATCCCCTTGACATTGGTGGAAATTCTATCGAAACTGAAGCACCAATCATAAGGTTAGTCTGTGGAATTAAACCAACCACACTCGGCGACCTTGAGATCGTCCTCGATTACTGTGAGCGACAGACCACCGAACTCCTCGCAGCTACCCATACCGGGCAGGAAGGGGATGCCATCGACTTTGAATCCAAAGTCTTCCATGCCGGAACCATGGATCATGTGGGTCTCGAGGTTGCAGATATTGCCCAGATATCAGCATTCTCATTCCCTAAAGCAGACCCTGATGCATCACTTATAGAACTCGGACTTGGAACCGTTGACGGAGCAAAACCGGTTATCCTTGTTGTAGGGCACAATGTTCCTCCTGCAATCGGGATTATCGATTATGCCAGAGAACAGAATTTAAGCGGGACGATTGAGATCACCGGAATCTGTTGTACTGCAGTGGATCTGACCAGGTATGATTCAAACGCAAAGATCATCGGGCCGATATCATGGCAACTCCGCTATATCAGAAGCGGAGTTCCGGATGTGATTGTAGTCGATGAACAATGTGTCAGGGCTGATCTGCTCATTGAGGCACAACAGATTTACGCACCACTCATCGCAACCAGTTCTATGAACTGTTCTGGTCTTCCAGACCGGACAGGAGATGAACCAGAGGCGATTATAGATGATCTTCTCAGCGGTAAGACACCAGGGGTTCTTATCCTTGATCCAGAAAAGGTTGGCGAAGTTGCAGTCCGGACTGCTATAGCAGTAAAAGAAAGAGGCAGGAATTTCAGAACTATTCCACCGATAGAAGATCTTTTCGAACTGGCAAAACGGTGTAGAGGATGCCAGGAGTGCTCAAGAGTATGCCCGGCTTCAATGCCCCTCGCTATAGCAATCCAGCAGGCAGGAGATGGAGATTTATCGGCACTTGCTTCCCTCTATGATTCCTGTATCGGTTGTGGGAAATGTGAAGATGTCTGCTTTAAAGAAATCCCGGTTCATAGTGCAATACTCTCTACTGCCGAAAAACAGATTCATGCCGAGCGATTTAATGTAAGGGCAGGACGCGGTGCTATCCAGGATATTGAGATCAGAGAGGTTGGAGGACCAATAGTTCTCGGTGAGATCCCGGGTGTTGTGGCTTTTGTCGGTTGCGCAAATTACGGGAACGGAGCTAAAGAAGTCGCTGAAATGGCACGGGAGTTTGCCCGCCGGCGATATATCGTGGTTACTTCAGGCTGCTCGGCAATGGCTATCGGGATGCACCGCAATGAAGACGGACAGACGCCATACGAAGAGTTTCATGGCCGGTTCGATGCCGGAGGAATCGTGAATGTCGGGTCCTGTGTCTCAAATGCTCATATCGCCGGTGCAACCATTAAAATTGCAAGCATATTTGCAAAACGCAGTCTCCGTGGCAATTACGAAGAGATTGCCGATTACGTGTATAACCGTGTCGGGGCTGTTGGGATCGCCTGGGGAGCAATGTCCCAGAAAGCGGCAGCGATTGCAGCTGGATTCTGGCGACTTGGCATTCCGGTCATCGTGGGTCCCCATGGATCGAAGTACAGACGTATGCTTCTTGGGAGGAAGGATAAACCAGAAGATTGGTTTGTATATGATTCGCGGACCGGTGAGAAGGTTCAGGTAGGCCCTGTACCGGAGCACCTCTTTATTGCTGCAGAAACTCCTGAAGAGGCAATGACGCTTGCTGCAAAACTCTGCATGCGACCAAATGACACTTCCCGCGGAAGATCGATGAAGCTTACCAATTACATCGATCTGTACAAGCGTCTTTATGACCAGATGCCTGATGATCTCAACCTCTTTGTCAGGTCACAGGCAGATATCCCAATCACGATGAAAGAACAGATACTTCCCATTCTTGAGCAGAAAGGATACAATGAACAACCGATACCAAATCCAACCATGCTGAAATCACAAATACGGGATGTAAAGGAGTAACAAAAAATGGCAGGGGATGATTCTTGGATACGGGCAGAGATGGGAGGAACATCCCGTGCATCAGTTATCGGGAAACCCGAAGTCATCGGTGCACTTCTAAACCGGGTGAAACGGCCAATAATCATCGTAGGGCATGAAGTTGCAATAAGCGAACCTGATTGTGAAGCAATAACTGGATTTATCAGTACGGTTTCACGTATCAGACATATCCCGGTGCTCGGAACATCTCCTGCAGTAAAGGAACTTGTCAGTAATGGAATCAGGATAGAAGCAATTATGGGGGGGATGGAGATAGCCGATCGACTCAGAGACCCGGAGTGGAAAGGGTTTGATAATCTGGGCCAGTATGACCTAGTGCTGTTTGCTGCAATTCCCTATTCATTCTGTTGGACAATTCTGTCCGGCCTTCGAAACTCTGCACCACACCTAAAAACAATAAATCTGGATAGAAAATATCAACCGCATGCAACCTGGTCGTTTGGGAATATTGCAGTAGAACCGTGGAAAAAACATCTGCAGGCAGCCGCAGTTTTGCTTGAAAAAGGGGAAGAGCATGTTTGAAGACATTCCGGTAGAAGTTGGGCTGGTCTTTGAAGGCGAGAGGATCAGAAAAGAGGATATGCAGGTCGAACTTGGAGGTCCGAAGGTTGACCAGAAGTTTGAGATTGTGCTGGTCAGAAACCCCGATGCTATCGAAGACGGTAAAATATCAGTCATCGGCCCTGATCTCAAAGAAATTCCTCCGGGATCTCATGTCAGATTTGGTATCCTTGTTGAGGTGGCAGGATCCAGGCTTGAAGAAGATCTTGAAGGAGTCCTTGAACGCCGGATTCACGAGTACATGAACTATATTCAGGGTGTCATGCATCTCAATCAGCGGTATGATATCTGGATTAGAATTGGAAAAAAATCCTATGCAAAAGGACTTGACAGCTTCGTTTACATTGGTAAAGCAATTGAAAGGCTTTACAGGAGCGAACTGGCTCTTATCGAGAAGATCCAGATCACGTTCATAACCGCAGGGGATGATTTCAACTCCTGTTATGCCATGGCACGTGAACGGTATGAATCAAGAGATGCACGTGCCCGTGGTCTGTCCGATGAGCAGGTTGACACATTTTATGGGTGTGCCCTCTGCCAGTCATTTGCACCATCACATATCTGTGTTATTACACCTGAACGGTACGCAAACTGCGGGGCCATCAGTTGGTTTGATGGAAGGGCTGCAGCCCGTATGGATCCTGAAGGACCAATTTTTCCTATTGCAAAAGATGTCTGCATCGATCCAGACAAGGGTGAATACTCAGGGATTAATGAACATGCTAAAAAAAGGTCGATGGGTGAGGTAAACAGGGTTTATCTCTATTCTGCATTCGGATACCCGCATACCTCCTGCGGTTGTTTTGAAGCCATCGCCTTCTACATCCCTGAAGTTGAAGGATTTGGGATCGTGCATCGCAGGTTCCCGGGGCCCACCGTAAATGGACTTCCCTTTTCTACTCTTGCTGACTCAACCGCCGGTGGAAGACAGGTAGAAGGTTTTCATGGAATCTCACTGGAGTACATGCGATCCAGAAAATTCCTTTGTGCTGACGGGGGATGGAACTCCATCGTGTGGATGCCCAAAGAGATCAAAGATAGTCTCTCCGGGTTTATACCTGAAGATATTTCTAAAAAAATAGCAACAGAGGCGGATTCGACAGATGTTCCATCACTCAAAGAATTTCTCATAAAAACGTCTCATCCTCTGGCTCTTCAATGGGCATCGCCGGAAACTAAAGATGTCAATACCTCTGGATCAGATGATGATGGTTCACCATTCGTTCAGGGAGGGCAGAAACCAGTATTTGTAGCCGGGGAACTGCCAATTACTGCAGGGGGAGTGAAGATCATTTTGAAGAATGCAAAGATATTTGCTGAAAAGGTGATCATCAGACCAATAGAACCTGAACGGAAAGGAGGAAAGCAGTAATGGATGAGTCAGAACTCTCTGGACTGCTCCGGCTCCTGGGGCCGGGAATTGCAGAACTCCTGGCAGGACGAGAGATAATTCTTGAGAATGTTGAACTTGATCTGGCAGAACTGGAACTCACAATTCCGGTTGGAGGATCAACAGTCTATCTTCCAGGTCTTACAATGCCGGGTGCCATACCTCCTCATGATGTTTCCATCATTGATCGATCAAAATGGCCGGAAAAACTTCTGACAGAAACATTCACCCCATTGCCTGAGTCATATCCAGCACGTATCCGGGAAGTTACTCTGGGTGCAACAAAAGGACAAGGAGGAAGCAGGGGGAAGACAGTAACGGTTGGGGGTGCACAAACTCCGCCGTTTACTGATCCAAAAGTGCCACCTGCACATCCACCGGTTATTGCTATGGATGTCTTTGATACCCCGTTTCCCATGCCTCGTGCTCTCAAAAACCATCTCACTGAAGTTATCAACGACCCGGCAGCTTGGGCACAAATGAATGTCGAGAAATATGGTGCAGACATGGTCACAGTTCATCTGCTCAGCACCGATCCTCTCATCGCTGATGCCAGCCCGAGGGAAGCGGCGAAAACAGTAGAAGATGTGCTTCAGGCTGTAGATGTGCCAATCATCATCGGTGGATGTGGTGATCCAAAGAAGGATGCACAGACTTTTGTTGAGATAGCAGAGATGGCAGAAGGGGAACGACTCCTTCTCAACTCAGTGACATCTGATATGGCTGAAGTAAAAACCCTGGAACCGGTGGCAAAAGCCGCAGATAAGCATGGCCACTGTATCCTTGCGTTTACCGGCCTTGACCTGAATAGTGCCAAGGAACTGAACCGTCGCTTGTACCAGTTCTTCCCTGCTGATCGCATCCTGAACGACCTGACAACGGTTGCTCTCGGATACGGTCTTGAATACTCATTTACAATTCATGAACGGGCGAGAACTGCAGGACTCATGGGAGATGTAGAATTGCAGCACCCGACAATTTCAGCAGCGACAAACGCCTGGTCAGCACGTGAGGCATGGATGGATCTCGGACCTGAATTTGGATCAGGAGATTTTCGTGGCCCGATATGGGAGACAATAGGGAGCCTGACACTGCTTCTTGCCGGAGTGGATCTCTTCCTGATGATGCATCCGCTTGCAGTCTCAACAATGCGTGATGTGTCATCCAGGTTAATCGCAGGAACTGTCGCAAAAGGAGCAACTGATGCGTCGTGGGTGACTGCCAGAATTTAGGGGGTAACATGTCAGAAAAGAAGAAAGGGATACGAGAAATCAGCCCGATTGACGTGTACAAACTCCTTCCACGAACGAATTGTGGGGAGTGCGGTGTCCCAAACTGCATGGCATTTGCTACGAAGGTAGTGAATGGTGAAGCAGTGGCCGGGGGATGTCCTCCAATTCATGACAGTCAGTACAAAGACGCTTTTTCTAAACTGGAGAAACTTCTCGCCCCGCCAGTGAAGGCAATAACAATAGGATCAGACAGAAAAATAACAGTCGGGGGAAAACACGTTCTCCAGCGTCATGAGTTTACGTACCAGTTCCCTCCCCCTATTGCAATAGATGTATCTGACGACATGGACGCTGCTGCGATAAATGCACGTGTTCACAAGATAGCCGGCTTTTCATACGGATATATCGGCAGGACCCTTACTCTGGATGCTATCGCAGTACGATCAGTCACCGGTGATGCAGACCGGTTTAAAACAGCAGTGAAAGTGGTAGTTGAAAGTTCTGATCTCCCTCTTATCCTCTGTACCAATGATCCCGGAGTGATGAAGGCAGGCCTTGATATAGCTGGAAACAAACGTCCCCTGATCTATGCAGCAACCTCAAAGAACTGGAGAGAAATGGCTGATCTCGCGGTAAGTCATGGATGCCCGCTGGTTGCCTCTGCTCCAGGAGATCTCTCACTCCTCCGATCTCTGGTCAAAACTCTGCAGGCATGTGGAATCACAGACATTGTGCTTGATCCCGGAACATTCGGAGATGAAGGACTTGCCGGAACTGTCTTCTCTTTCACTGCGATCAGGAAGGCAGCATGCAGGGATGGGGATTCACTCTTTGGTCTTCCAATTCTCGGAACACCCATTTCAGTCTGGACCGGGCAGGAACTGAGTGATGAGGTAAACCGGTGGCAGGAGGTATACACTGCTTCAATCCTGATGACCAGGTATGCAGATCTGCTCATCATGCACAGCCTGGACGGATGGGCTGTACTCCCTCAGCTCATCTGGAGGTTTGGCCTCTATACTGATCCACGAAAGCCGGTATCTGTTGAACCAGGATTAAGGGTATTCGGCAATCCGGGGCCTGATGCACCGGTGTTTATAACTTCAAATTATGCACTGACCTTCTTTACTGTTGAATCAGATATCAAGGCTGCAAAGATAGACTGTTATCTTATTGTTACAGAAACCGGCGGTCTCTCTGTCGAAGCAGCGGTTGCAGGCCGGTATCTGAACGCTGAGAAGATTGGCGACGCACTCCGAAATTCAGGTGTCGAAGAAAAGGTCAGCCACCGATATCTCATTCTACCCGGGCTCGCTGCACGTCTATCAGGAGAGACTGAAGAGGCGAGTGGTTGGCAGATCCTGGTAGGTCCCCGTGACTCTTCAGGAATTGGCAAGATGATCCGTGAACACTGGCCTCCTCAAGAAGGGAATTAACTTTTTTCTTGACTGGACCGCAGGGAGATCGACACATGGAAAAGACTGTGACGATCCTCTTCAACCCTATGAGCCGGATGGTAACCTTGCCTGCCGGAAAGACCGTGCTTGATGCAATCAGAGGGGCAGGGATCCAGTTTGAGGCTATCTGCGGCGGGAAAGCGCAATGTGGTAAGTGCAGGATCATCCGAATCAGAGGGGACTGTTCAGAGGATCAGGATATCTGCTCACAGTGTCTCAGTCCAGGAGAGAGAAGACATGGATATAAACTGGCCTGTCTGACAAAAGTCTGGTCAGATGCTGAGTTTACCATACCGGTAGAATCACGAATTGATCAGCCGCAGATTCTGCTCACATCAGAAGTAAATGACGGGGAGATAAAGCCGGCTGCTGGATGGTATCAGGTTCAGGTGGTAAAAGACGGGCCATCTGCAATACTCGGACCGTCGATTCGTCTGCCAGGGTATACAGGTGCAAAACCGCAGATCAGTACTGAAATTATCACCAGAATTCTGGCATCATCTGAACCAACATCGGTCCTTATCACGACTACCGGAGGGTCTACTGAGGTTATTGAGATCAACAATTCAGAAAATCAACCTAAAGCATACGGTGTTGCTATCGATCTCGGGACGACAACCGTCGCAGCCCTTCTTGTGGATTTATGTACCGGTAAGATTCTAGCCAGGGCTTCTGCATTAAACAGACAGATCACCTATGGGGAAGAACTTGTAACCCGGATTGCAATCGGTCGCACTCCTTCAGGTCTTGCATCTCTCAGGTCTGCAGCGATCGGAAGTATCAACGAAGCGATCAGCAGACTGATTTCTGAAACAGGGATCGATCACAATGCGGTTGCAGACTGCTGTGTTGGGGGAAATACCGTCATGTGCTGGCTTTTTGCAAGGATCGATCCAAGTCCTCTTGATTATGTTAATGCTGAAGTTTCCATAACGCCAATCATAATGCGGGCTCATGAATCTGGCCTGAGAATTCATCAGAAAGGGTGGATCTGGTGTTTGCCGGCAGTGAGCAGATTTGTCGGTGGAGATGCAGTGGGAGATCTTATCACTGCAGGGATGGATCAATCAGAAGACCTATCACTCCTCATCGATCTCGGAACAAATGGCGAGATCGTGCTTGGAAACCGGGAATGGCTTGTCTCAACATCATGTGCTTCGGGACCGGCATTTGAAGGTGCAGGGCTTCGATGCGGGATGAGGGCGATGCTCGGGGCAATAGAGCACGTATCGATTGAACAGGAAACCGGTGAGGCAGTAATCAGGGTTATTGGTGACACGCTACCCAAAGGAATATGCGGATCAGGTATCATCGATGCAGCTCCGGCCATGGCTGCTGCAGGGATTCTCGACTTTACCGGAAAGATTGTTGAAGGTGCTCCAGGGGTGAGAAACACCGAAGACGGCCCCGGATATGTGCTTGTTCCTGCTGAAAAATCCGGAACCGGGCGGGATATCATGATCACAAAACAGGATATGGCATACCTTATGGATACAAAGGCTGCTGTCTGCGGAGCAATCAGCGTTCTGATGATGAAGTACCGGGTTCAGATCACAGATATCAGACATGTGTATCTTGCCGGAGCCTTTGGTACATATGGTTCAATAGAAAAACTGACCGAATTTGGAATCATTCCCGAGTTTCCAAACGCAGAGTTTCACAGGATCGGGAACGGATCACTTTCCGGTGCTTATCACTCCCTTGTCTCATCAGATAACCGGGACCGGGCAGTCAGGATTGCAGAAAAAATGGGATACATCGATCTTCTGGTTGACACGGATTTTATCGATGAATACTGGGCTGCACTCAGGATCCCGGGGAAGAGAGAATTATTTCCA
>NZ_DATMYY010000260.1:0-5982 GCF_035560735.1 Methanospirillum sp. | reverse complement strand
TTTCTTTTCAGTTGCTGGCTGCTGAGAAGAGGAAGACTTGCTTTTCCCGGTTGTATCAACTGGAACCTGAACTGTCTGGTTCTGTTGCTGCTGAAGGTTCTTCACCATCTCTTCGACCTCTTTTGCAGGAGTAAGGTTTACCAAGGTGATATCGAAGGTGAGGGTCTGACCTGCAAGTTGACTATTCAGATCAAAGGTAACGTTCGTGGAATTCATTGCAATGATCTTTGCCGGGAAGTATGCCTGACCATTGAACAGGGTTACCGTGTCGCCAATGGTAATATTTCCCTTCTCTTCTTTCGGGATGAAATCAATCGGCATTGATTTAATCAGAGATGGATCGTACTGTCCATATGCCTCTTCAGGACTCAGGGTAAACTTTTTGTTCTGACCGGTCTTCATACCCTTAATCTGGTTTTCAAATCCAACGATTGCAGTACCTTCCCCAATGATAAACTGGAATGGACCACGGTCTTTGGAACTGTCAAATACAGATCCATTTGCGAGAGTTCCTGTGTATTCTATCTCAACAAGGTCTCCATTCTGAACACCATCTCCGGGAACTGCAGACTGAACTGCTTGTGATGGCTGTGCTGACTGGGATGTCGTTGCTGGTGATTTTGTTGCATCTTTGCTGGTACACCCGGCTGCCAGCAGGGCAAGGGCGAGAAGAACGACGCAGACTACGGTGAGATATCTGTGTCTGCGGGGAATGATCTGAGATCTGTCCATACTCAGCTATAGCACAGGTTTAGTCAAATAGTATTCCCTCGTGGTCATTCAGATCTTACTCCTAGAATCAGTCATCTGAATAATTATCTGATGAACCGGGCAAGCCCGTGGGATCTCTGCCGGGATCAAGAAGCAGTTCAGCAGGAAGTCCCACTAGTGCGACTGCTGCAAGAGCGCCGATAACACCCTCACCACCAGACAGCATAACTGAAAAAGATTCAGCTATACTTTTGGCAGTTGAATAGGATACTATCTCACGCCGGGCAGTAAGGCCAAATGACTTTAAATCATCATTGATCCGAAGCCCGGACCGGACTGCTACACCCCAGGAAGGGGAGACACTCTCCTCGCTTACAAACCTGATAGTTTCAGAGATAATCTGCTCTACCATATCTGGCTCAACAGCCAATTCAATGGCGCTGCATGAATTACCTGCAGTTTTTCTGCTAACATCAGGAAAGAGCATCATTACATGGTGAGTTATTGGAAACACACCTGAGAACCCGCCAAGATGTTGCAGGAGGGCAATTGCCAGTGCAAATGTTGCACCACCACCCTGTGAATCTGTATCATCAATCCCAATAGTCAGATGGGATAGTGCCTTTGTCCGGATAATGCCTTTAGTACATGATCCATCCTTACTCGTTTCCACACCGAGAACACCCCGGGCAAGACCCATCATACCGGACAGAGAGAATGCAGGACCACCCACTGATTTTATCTGCTGGATGACCTGATCATTGTCCAGATACACACCAGTCACTGCCACTGCTGAGTGAGGATAGAGTCCAACTGTGGCTTCATTCTCTCCAAGATGAACAAACTCACGGAGAAGAGTACCATCCCTGACTATGGTTATTCGGTTTTTACTACCAAGTTCGTGATGATACCCACAGAAACCTGCACACGCACTGCTCATGCATTCGTGTACTATCTCAACGAGATCACCATCAACTGAAGTAAAAATTCGTTTGCATGCACTTCTTGGAAGGGCACTGGTTGCAGCATACTGGGCCGGGGTCCTGCCCCTTGGAGGCTGAAGGATGACCACACATCCTTCTTCACTCAAACGAAGAACCCAGTCCTGCACAGTACTGCGGGGAACCCCGGTCTCCTTCTGAATCTCCTGCACCGTGAAAAAACCTTTTTCAAGGGTTAGCCTGCGCATGAGCTGGAGATACGTACGACGTCGCTCAATTACCCCCTGCATCCATATCCCTTATTGAGAAAATATCACCTATCACAGCACTTGCAGTCTCAAGTGATCCCGCCCCTTTCCCTACAAACAAGAGATCCCCTGCAAGATCTGTCCTGACAATTATTGCATTGAGCGAACCCTGGACAACCAGGGGATGGTCTTTGGGAATAATCCGGGGACAGAGCCGGTAGACATTGTCTTCGGGTATTATTTCCCCGATAAGTCTGATGGTTGCATCCTGCTGCTCAGCAAGCCGAAGTGCCTCTTCAGTCAGAAGATCAATACCTGTCACATCCACATCATCCAGACTGATATTCTTCTTCCATACTGTATTTGCAAGGATCACAAGTTTTATCGCAGCATCAATACCCTTCACATCATAGGTTGGATCAGCCTCGGCATATCCGAGTGTACGAGCTTCATCAAGGGCCTGCTTGTATGTGAGTTTCTCTTCAGCCATCCTGGTGAGGATATAATTGCATGTACCATTCAGAACACCATACAGGGAAAGGATCTCATTTCCTCCGATGTCATGCATGAGTGTCTGAAGAATAGGAATTGCTCCAGCTACGGTTGCTTCAAACCTGAACTGGACATTGTTCTTTAATGCAAGTGATGAGAGTTCATGGTAATGAAGGGCTACCGGACCCTTATTGGAAGTGACCACATGACACCCCCTCTTCAACGCCTCCCTGATATATGATGTCGCAGGCTCTCCTTTCCCGGCATCGGTCGGGGTCATTTCTACGAGAATGTCATATGGTGCAGTCCGAACTATTGTTTCTGCACTGATGCTCGTATCGCCGCAAATGCCGAACTTCTCTTTTCTGTCGAGGAGTTCCTTAAGGTTCAGGCCATGAGGATCGATGCAACCGGACCGTGAATCTGCTACTGCTGTAATAACCAGGTCAAGGTTTTTTTCTGTAACCGCTTGGATAATTCCACGGCCGACCGCACCAACTCCGAGTAACGCCAGGCGAACAACCATGTCAGATCTCCAGAGGTTCAATCAGAAGGAAATCTTTCTGCTTTGCAACTTGTCTGAGAATATGAAGAGCCTGTTGCATATGCTCACGGGTCAGAGATTTAATTACAAACTGTGCAGATGTTCGCTCATTGATCGCCGGCATCGCTAGGCTCATGTAGGTTACTTCAGCAAATCCTGTCTTATCGATACGATCGATAGTATCGCCCAGATCAGTATGAACAAGATGGCCAATCAGGATAACACTCTGACGATAACTCATCCTTTCTTCTCCAAGCCGGAGGACGTTGATTCCCCTTTCTCGAAGCCTCACAATCAATCCGTCAAGGAGTTCAGGGGGTATCTCTATTACAACCTCTACACTCAAAACACCCTTACCAGAAGTGTGTTCATGCTCATGGATGACAGTTTTTATATTACCACCCATGTCTGATATTGGCATGAGGGCAGCAACGAGTTGCCCTGGAGAATCACGGAGCTCAAGTTTCATCGATACCTGCACGAATTACCCTCCATCATAAATACAGACGTTATCATACGTCTGTTAGATCACCTTAAAAGTTGGATGACTGGATGAAAAGCCTTAGCTTAACAGGTAAGTCTGAATTGATAAAAAAGAAGAGAAAGGCATTCAATCAATGATCAGTCATAATGACCATGACATCATACCCATCGCCCAGGGTATTGTTTGTGACAATCGTTGAAACCTTGAGATTTTTATAAGTGTTCGTTTTTGGAGAAGTTTCGCTTGAGTTGTTCAGGTGAATATATGACGAGCCTGATACATCGTTACCTGATGTTTTTATAACACCGCTTCCAACATCAATCGCAACATCAGGACCTGCAGAGGTATTACTACCGGTTTTAGTATATGCCAGATGAGATGATTCATAAACTCCGGGAGTAAGGTCAAAAAGTGCTGAACCGCCGCTTTTTACATTCGAACCATCACTCAGAGAAATATCAAAGGAGACATCCCGATCAGCAGTGACATATGCCTCCATCGTTTCGTTTTGATACCCTTCCTTGCTAAGGTTTACAATATAAGGGCCTTCCTTAAGTCCGGCAACTTTATTTGGGGTCACACCACGGAGGGTATTATTAATATAAATCTCAGCACCTTCCGGGTTTGTTGATATCATGATATTCCCGGTTCCACCTTTCCGGATCTGGGCATGATCAGTACCGATACCCCTAGCAGCAATAACCGGACTCATGCATGAAGCATAATCATCTGTCCCAATAAACCTGACACGTAGATATTCAGGAGGAGACCCTATAGATCGTAAAAACTCATATCTGCCATTTCTATCGGTCACGACCATATCTATCGAGGAATAACTGTCATTATCCTCTCTGTTTTTTTCGGATGAGTCGAGGAGAATACGTTTATTCCCGAGAATTTCCCCTCCTGCAGTTGTCAGAGTTCCAGAAATATGAAATGACTGGTTTATTGTTGGATCAACAGGAAGCGCACTTATAGTCAGAGAAGTAGGTATCTTTTCCTGTGCGAGTCCTGCAATAGCGCCAACCGATCCCGTGACAAGAACAAGACAGATAAACAGTAAATATCTGATTAAGAAGTAAAGGGGTTTTGAACCGAAGAGCGACATGGATAACAGATATTTGGGTTTATACAGGCATGAAGATATCTTTTCGAAGATCCCATCGGCACAACCAGGAAGTAAAACCAGAAAAAGAGTTGAATTCAGGAGTTTTATTGTTTAAGAGTAATAGTAAGAGAAGCATCAAATTTTGGACTTATGTATACATCCTGAGTTTCATTTTGGTACCCTGCCTTTGACAGCGTTACATTATGAGTACCTTCTGAAAGACCGCCTGCATGATACGGTGAGACACCACGCAGAATATCATCAACATAGACATCTGCTCCCGCCGGGGTTGAGTAGATCATAACAGTGCCGACCTTTTCGGTTATTACCTGTGGATGATCAGTTCCGGCTCCTCTTGCACTTATGACCTTACTCATAATCGGGGCAAAATTGTCATTTCCTAAAAATTTTACTCGCAGGAACTCAGGAGGAGTATCAACTGGACGGAAAAAATCATACTTCCCTTCTGCATCGGTGTCTTTGGTTGCCAAAACTTCAAAACTCTCTGAATCGGTTGCACTTTTCTCTGATGATTCAAGAGTGATGTGTTTATTCCCAAGAGGTTTCCCATCTGAAGAGGAGAGTATTCCTGACACATGGAATGACTCGTTCACTGACGGTTCTGCCGGTGAGAGACCAATAGTAAGGTTTGTCTGAGTTTTATCTGCACTGACTCCGGCAGTTGCTGCAATCAGACTCACAACGACGATGAGACAGATGATTGCCATGAGGCGGAGAGGATTTTGAATGTGAATTAATCGAACTCGTGACATACATACCGGGGTTGGATATCAGAAAAGATGAAGGTATCTGGTTCAACAGATAAATCCCGATACCACCTGATGTAAAGACGAGCAACGGTAAAAAAGGATGAAGATACCACTTCTAATTAAAAAGAAAAACCAGCCTTACTTTGTGTTGCCACAAACTCAGGATTGCCGTCAAGATACTGCACAATCAGTTTTGCAAACTCTACCGATACTTCGAGGCCATTCGCAGTGACGATTCTGTCTTTATATACGAGTGGTTTATTCACGATGATCGCATCATCGATCATCATCTCCCTGACTGTCTGACCGGGAACTACCGTTGCTTCTTTCTTTTTCAGGAGCCCTGCCTTGGCAATTACTATAGGTGCATTGTCTATTGCGGCTACGACTTTCCCTTTTGTATTAAATATCCGCGCAAGTTCATGGAGGTGGGTATTGTTCCACAGATGAACCATCGTCCCCGGCCCCCCGATGATCATCAAGGCATAGTACTCATCAATACCTTTCAGAAGAACATCTTCAAAAGTCCGGTTTACTTTTGCTTTCTTGCCTAGAACACCCATTATCACTCCGACATGGGTTGAAGCAAGTTCAAATTTAACCCCTGCTTCCTGAAAAACTGCTACCGGTTCAATGAGTTCCTCGTCCCTGAACCGTTCAGGGGGGATAGCAATGAGTACCTTC
>NZ_DATMYY010000259.1:0-2229 GCF_035560735.1 Methanospirillum sp. | reverse complement strand
GTCATGGACTAAGGGTCATCATAGAGAAGAAAAAAGGAGAAATTGAATGTCTAATCAAAAAAATGGAAATTTTGAACTGCTTACCGATAAAAATAGCGCCCTTGTTCTCATAGACTACCAGCCCACGATGTTTTCAGGAGTTGCATCCGGAGATAAAACAATTATCAGAAATGCTGCATATTGCGCTGCAAAGGCTGCACAGATTCTGAAGATTCCTGTTGTTTTATCAACAATCAACCCACAAAACAATGGAAATTTCCTTGAAGAGGTATCTTCTTTGTTTCCGAATCAGGAAGTATATGCCCGAGAGATTCCAGGGTTTGATGCCTTTGAAGATGAAAAGACCTGGAATGCATTCAAAGAAACCGGGCGTAAGAAACTTGTTGTTTCCGGTCTCTGGACAAGTATGTGTTTTGCCTATACGGCCCTGCATGGTTTGAAAGAGGGGTATGAGGTCTATGGATTGATGGATGCAGCTGGAGATTCCACACCTGATGCTCATCGATACGGGATTGAACGGATGCTACAGGCTGGCGTTATTCCTATCACCGTAGAATCGCTCGTATCTGAATGGATGCATGTCTGGACAAATCCTAAAGCTGGTGAATTGGTTAAGGAAGTATACTCAAAGTATGGCTATATGATAGGTCTTGGACGGATCTAATCATTGATGAGGATCACAGACAGTTTGAAAAAAATAAGTTGATAGTGAATTCGGGGGATTCACAGTTTATTACATGGGAATTTCCTTCATTCACTACTGAATTTGGATTATCTGATCCAGGTAATGTGTGGTGACTTTTTATCATGAGCATCCGGTTTTTCATCAGGGTATCCGAATACAATGGTCCCTACAGGAGAATATCCTTCAGGGATCTGAAATCCTGCCATGATTTCTGGGTTATCATATGCTACTTCGGTTGATCCAATCCAGCAACTTCCAATTCCTAAAGCATGTGCAGCGAGCATCATATTTTCTGCACAAAGAGAGCAATCTATCTCCCTGAATCTGCTGGAACTCTTCCCGATAACCATGATCATAAGGGGGGCATGATAATAAATTGAGTATCCTTCACTTGAGAGAAGTTCTCTAAATTCATCTGACATTCCATCATGGGCATCTTTCATCAAAGATATCATGATGGGTTTACAATACTCTGAAACTTTTTGCATGAAGTCCATATTTTGAACTACAATGAATGCCCAAGGCTGAAGAGCAAGAGCCGAAGGAGCATATGTTCCTGCCTTAATGATCTGTCCGATAATTTCATCCGGAATTTTATCAGGCTTATATTTCCTGATACTCCGCCTGGTCATGATGAGATCAAGTGGTTCACTAATGGTCATATACAAAGTAACCTCCCGGTACAGAGATATAAGTATCGCTTCGTTTTTATTTTACAGAATTAAAAAATTTACTTAATTAAGAGAAGGGTAATCCTGTCCGGAGGTATAGGACAGGGAAACGTAATCTGCATTCCTGCAGCCTGAGCAGTTTTGACAATATTTATTCCTACTGCCTCAATAGAATATCTGAGCTCTGTTGGGTGCATACATACTCCTCCTTTAATATTGCAGGATTTACAATGATCACAACTATCAACTGTAAATGCCTGTGCAAAAGGATTGCCTGCCAGAAAGGCTGTTCGTTCCAATTCCAGCATAATATCGTGGATTTTTCTGGATTCTTCATTTAATGCCTCATTAAATTGGCTTGTTCTTTTTTTGATATCTCGTGAAACCGCAGGATCTGTTCTATTTTTCAACAAGGAATGAACAATCTCTGGTTCTGCAATTACAGAGGATTTAAATCTGATAAGAAGAGCATCCTGGTATTCCTGTAACATTTGTTTAAATTCTGATATTGTTGGAGCAAAAGGTGGACAGGAAAATCGTTGACCATAGGAAGGGCATCCGGTCTTACATTTAAGCTGAATACGCTCCTCGATAACGATATCTGATGCATGAATAAGGATCGCGTCAGTTGCTCCGGCAGATTTTACTTCCTCGACTAAAAAAGCGTATTGTGTATCAGGTTCTTGACTCATCATATCTCAACTATCTTTTGTGTTGGTATCTATCAATCATATTTGTCATGAAAAACCCGGTCTCTCAGTACCGGGTCAACCATTTTCTGGATCCGGTTCTTGAAGAATAACAGCTGCTTCTCGCAATATTTTTAAAACCTCTTCAATCGAAGTCTTTCTTGGAACCTTCACGTAGACTTTC
>NZ_DATMYY010000258.1:0-2042 GCF_035560735.1 Methanospirillum sp. | reverse complement strand
TTGAAAGACTGGATTCCGGATAATCCTGATGATTCCAACATTTCTTTAAACTCATCTCTCGTCACCATGTGATGATGACCTCTGATGAAAACCGTATTCATGGCTTTAAGAGCGTCTTCTTTGGGGATTATCCAGTCATCTTCAAACTTGTGATTTGAAATAAAAAAACCTCTTGATTTTATCTTCGCCGCAATACCTTTGAGCAACACGTGAAGATCTTCAGCCCGGTACAGAATATGTGATGCAAATACCATATCATACCCGGATCCGGGAATATCAACATTCATGTCCCCTGCCTCAACCGAGATACGGCTCACCATATGGTACTGCTTAATCATCTCCATGGTAAATGGAGTGACAGATGGCTTATCAAGAATAATTGCAGACAAACCCAGGTTCTGTTGACAAAAGGAGATGGAATACATGCCATGTCCACCTCCAATATCAAGAAGTGTGTGTGAAGATTGAAATTCCGGGATATTACTTAAGATTCGTGTAATTTCCTGAATCTCTCCCCTCATACTATGCTGACAGACCACTTTGAGAAAATCCGGACTCATCTGTCTGGTAGGTTTTTGCGACTCGGAATTTTCTTTAAAGAAATCTACACTTTGTCCCCATATACCATCAGATGAAGATCTTATTGAATCTCCCTGATATAGTGGGCTCTCTGATACCAGATATGGAGCAATTTTTGAGCACAATCCTACTTTGTTCTCTTTCTTTTCAAGAATGCCAATCTCTACAAGTGCATCTAAAAAGAATTTTCCAAAAGAACTTTGATATCCGAGTTTTTTTACCAGTACACCTGGATCCTGGGGACCCTCAGCATACAGAATATCGGCTATACCTGATTCCAGTGCCCAGGTGAGAACACGATATCGCCGGAAGCCGGCAATAACATCATCAATTCGATGAAAATCTTCAGCAAATACCTGTTCATTAAAAGAAAGGGGATTTGACCCCTTTAGATGGTTCTGCTCCATCACGATGCAACAGGATTCAGAGCACTTTTAATCTGGTCATCAGTGATATCAAAGTGCAGGAATATCGAGTGGAAGTCTTTAATCAACTGATTCAGGTCCATATCCTTGAATTCATCAGGATACAGCATTTTGGCAGTCCATGGAATACCAATAATCCGGTTTACACCTGGTGGGTGGTCATACCAGCTGAACGGGGTTTTTGGAGTAAGATATACACGTTTATCCTTGACCGCTTTGATCTGGGACCATGAGGGATCTGTGAACATCTTCTTGTACAGGTTTGCATCCTCAACAATGATTACATCCGGATTCCAGGTCATCACCTGTTCCATGGATACTTTGATCTCGCCAAAAGCATCAGTAAGTGGCTCATCAACAACGTTAATCCCACCTGCAATGTCAATTAACTGGGAATGAGGAGAACCTTTGACTTCAGTGGTTAGTCCATCATTTCCGGCTGCCTGATAAACAGTAACTTTTTTAGACTCTGGAATTGCTGAAACCTTGCTTTGAACCTGATCTAATACAGATTTATAGAAGGTAATCATCTTATCTGCCTGAGCTGGTTCTCCAAGCAGATCACCCATGAACGTAATCGGTTTTTCGTAGCTCAAAGCATCAACGCTGTTCTCTACACCAACAACCGGAAGAGATCCGAACTTATCCTGTCGTGCATCAACAGTGGACTTCATATCGCCCTGTTGATTATACCCTTCAAGAATGATATCAGGGTGCATTGCAAGGAACGATTCATAATTCCCTTCCTTCCCACCAAACCATCCACCAACAGCAGGCAAATTCAAATACTTTGCCGGAAGGAATCCGGTATTATTGGAGTTCCATCCAATCAACTTGTCAGGTGCGATCATATAAATGAGCATGGTTGTTGGCGGAGAAGTTCCAAGAACACCTCCGATATGTGCTGGGACTGTGACAGTCCGGCCAGCCATATCAGTAATAGTTTGAGTCTGGTTTGCTTCAGCCCAGACAGAGACTGGTATGCTCAACACCATGAGCATTAATATAAAGACTATAATTTTCCTCAAATTCATACTT
>NZ_DATMYY010000257.1:0-3376 GCF_035560735.1 Methanospirillum sp. | reverse complement strand
CTATTATAGCATTCAGCCTTATTATGACGAGGAACTTCGGGTTACCGAAGTACTCCTGACCATAGACGAGCATTACCAGAACTAAAATGTAATAGTCTCACAGAAGTGAGACCAGATCCCGCAGCACTGCACTGGGATCTTCTGCTTTTACCACACTGGATGCAAGCAGCACACCAACAGTTCCAAGATCAACAGCGGTCTTCACACATTTTCCTGAGTGAATCCCGGCACCGGTCAACACTTTTACATCAGGATTTGCCTTCAATGCTGCCTGTACTGACCCGGTAATAATATCAGGATTTGCCTCGGCAACAGAAATCTTTCCACCGATTAACTCTGGTGGCTCGATTGCAACATAATCCGGTCCGAGAGCTGCAACTGCAGATGTTGTTGCAATGTTATTTGAACAGACACAGGAGATCATCCCTGCATTACGAAGAGCCTGTACATTTGTTTCGATATCTGCAATCGTGAGGCGATATTCAGAATGATTTACCAGTGACCCTACTGCCCCTGCTGTTTTTATCGCAGTGAGAGGAATGCGTCCGGTATGGGCGCCGGGAGATATCGGATCAACATGCTGGGCAAAAACGGGAATGTCAAAGTGATGTTTGATGGGGTGAATATCCATGTACATCGGTGCAAGGGCAATTGAGACCCCACTCTCTTCGGCTACTTCCTGGGCAGCCTGTGCTATCCGGTGGGCACCGTTACCCACCGACTCCTGATAGCACTTGAGGTTGACAAGAACCACGGGGGACTTGATTGTATGGTGTGCCATACCGATACGTTAGAACCCGGTTCGTATAAATACGTGACAGATCAGAAGATCAGAGCCACATCATTCGGCAATGGTTCCCTGCAGGGTTATCGTGAAATCCTGAATCGGGATCTCTTTTCCAGATATTTTCAGGGCTTCATTTACCACATAATTGATGCCGCTGCAACAAGGGACTGTCATATGCACTGTTGTAATGGATCTGATCGTGTGGCTCTTCAAAATCTCTGCAAGCTTGGTGATGTACTCCCCGATATCTGAATCAAGTTTTGGACAGAAAATGATCAAAATTTTGTTTTTGAGAAACTTCAGGTGAAAATCTGCATATGCAAATGGGACACAATCCGCTGCAACTAACAGGTGAGCATCATCAAAATATGGGTTTAAAGAATTCAGGAGCCTGAGCTGTACAGGCCACTGCCGAAGTTCGGATTCAGTATGAACTGAAGTCTGTTTTGATTTCTGTTCATGAACTATGGTATGAGCTGCCAATCCCGGACAGGATGCCACCGGATTATTGGAATGATGATGCTGGGCGTGATCAGGATTTCCTCGATGAACAGGCACCGGGATCTTCATATCCTCAAGCGAGGACAGAGCCTGGTGATAGAGATTCATCTCATTATGACCGGCAAGATGCTCAAGATGAGCTCCTATAACTGCCTCTCCCTGCCGGGCAATATTCTTCATAACTTCCTTCTCGTTGTATGCACCGGCCTCACGCTCAATTACTGTAATTGCCCCTTCCGGACAGGTCCCGATGCAGGCACCAAGTCCATCACAGAAGAGGTCGCTGATCAGCCGTGCCTTTCCATCCAGAAGTTGCAAAGCTCCTTCAGGACAATCAGGTATGCACTGTCCACATCCGGTGCATTTTTCTTCATCAATCGTAATTATCTTCCGTTTCATGATGCGCACCAGTTCCTGCCCATGGCATGAATAACTGGATAATGCATGTATCTTCTACTTATACTCACTGTAAAACGCGGTACTGATGAAATAAAAAAAGGGATTAAGAAAAACAGGTAGAATCTGTTGGAAGAATAATCAGCCTGTTTGTACTAGCCGCTGACCCAGATTGTACGCCTTCTCACAGTCTTTGGGAAATACAGTCTTTCTCCTCTCTATTCTTTCAGCAGGATCGCAGTAACTGAACACTATCTTTGAATAATCTTCAAATTGCAGTGTCTCATATGAGAACAACGACTCGCATGAGCCAAATACCCGCTCAAGTATGGATTGATTGGTTTTGAAATGAATATCATATCCATATTCAGAGATTGCATTTTCTGAAACGTTCATAGTGTACACAAAAGCGGATGGTATCATCCTTTCAAAGAGTGACTGAGGAGGTTTAGCATAAACCATATACGGAAACATGAGGCGTTCCATAAAACAACGCATCTCACCAGTAACTGTCCCAAAGTAAAGAGGTGAACCCAGAATGAGGGCATCAACATCCTTGATTTTATCAAGTACTGGGGTCAGATCGTCCCTGATGGCACATCTCCCGTAGCTCTTCCCATCCTTTAGTTTACATGCAAAGCAGCTGGTACATCCTTTGAAATCAAAGTCATAGAGATGAACGAGTTCAGTCTCTGCTCCCTTTGAAGCTGCTCCATCCAGTACATGTTGCAGGAGTGTTGCTGTGTTCCAGGTTTTCCTGGGACTTCCATTGATTGCAATAATTTTTTTCCCCATGTTAACACACCATCACTGCCAGGTAATCACTGCTTTATTTCTTGTTGGAATTGAGGCAGACCTGTATTTCGGGTATCCGAACATCATGGCATATAGCGGTTTTCTCCCAACCGGAAGATCATAGATCTCACGGATCTCTGATGATTCCTGGGAGGCCAAGGCCACAAACCCTCCCCAGCATGTCCCGACCCCAAATGCAGGTGCAGCAATGTCAACATGGGTAAGAGCAATTATTCCATCAACATGCGCTATGGGTATCTCTTCAGGAATATGGGGGATCAACAAATGAGGAGCGTTCCGACAGATGGGATCCACCCCATTCTCCCATCCTGCAATAAGGAGCGGAACATATTTACTCAATGGATGGTTGCTTCCCACAAGTGTCCGCATCCAGTCAATGACAGCTTTGGCAACTCTCTGTACCTTTTCAGGATCATGTATGACCAGCCATTGTACCGGCTGGCCATTGCCTCCAGAGGCAGCGTACCGTGCAACATCAAGTAGTGCTTCAATAGTCTCTCTGGATACGGATTCACTTTTAAAATTTCTTATTGAACGCCGACTCTTAAGGTATGATACCATAAGTTCTGGTGAAAGATCGTTCCCGTTCCATGCCGGTTCAGGTGTAAAACCATCATCTTTCTCAAGGGTGAGTGCTCCAGAAGGACAGAAAGCAGAACATTGTCCGCATGACACACACCATCCAGCCTGTGAATCAGCAACAAAAGGGGTTGTGCCATCTAATGGGGGTTGAATGATTCCCATGGGACATATATCGGCACAGACTCCGCATCTGCTACAGGCCTTATCTTCAACTATTATTGCCATAAAGGTCCTCCTCAAAGAATCTCCATTATACTCTATTATAGATATCAGAAGAGATTTAGTAATACTATA